>JAGRAA010000078.1 GCA_020435185.1 Bdellovibrionales bacterium
AATCTGTTGCAAACACAAGCTCAAACAAGTCTTAAAAATTAGATTTCCTATCAGTCACAAAAACCCCTAACCGAAAGGAATTTCTATGCAGTGTAAAAAACTGATGGTGCTATTTATTTCCATGATAACCTTAAATGCTTGTTCGACAGCTCCTAAATCTGTGTTGATGGGAGCGGCAGCTGGCGGAACTCTCGGAGCTGCCATGGGGCAATCTCAATCCCATAATTCTGGTGGAACGGCAGTTGGTGCTTTGGTAGGAGCGGGTCTTGGCTCCCTGATTGGCTATCTTGCCTATAGTGATAAACAAAAGAAAAAAAATGAAATTAAGAATTCTCAAAGTAAAACTGTGGAAGAGCAAATTCCTTTTTTAACTAAGCCCAAGATTCGTTCTTATATTGTTCCCGATACCATCGATGGTAATAAATACATCAAATCCCATAGAGTCTTTATCCTTGAAAGCCCCGGAGAGTGGTCCAAGGATTAAGGCTAATTCATTGTTTTAAACAATATCTTTCAAATAAAAAACAAATTTCAAGAGTCACGAATTTTCTCCAAAAAGAGGAAGTAGCATGTTCAACGCTTATCTCGGTGACTCACTTGAAATTTTAAAATCCATCCCTTCAAATTCCGTTGACTCTTTAGTGACAGACCCTCCAGCAGGTATTGGTCTGTTAGGGCTTGATTGGGATAAAGACAAAGGTGGCCGCACTCAATGGGTATCCTGGCTTACCGAAATCATGAAGGAATGCCATCGGATTTTAAAACCAGGGGTTCACGGCTTTGTATGGGCTATCCCTAGAACTTCTCACTGGACAGCAATGGCTTTAGAGGATGCAGGTTTTCAAATCAAAGATGTGGTGACTCATATTTTTGGCAGTGGCTTTCCTAAAAGTGTGGCCTTAGATAAAGCCATTGATCGTGCCAAATACACTAATACGGATGAACTTTTTAAAGTGACAGAATGGATTAGAAAACGAAGGAATGAATTGGGACTCACCAATAAAGATCTTGATGCTATCGCGGAAGTAAAAGGTGGAGCTTGTCATTGGACAGCGAAACCTCCCCATGGACAACCCCATATTCCCACCAAGGAGCGTTGGGAAAAATTAGAAGCCTTTTTAGGTCCAGCACCTGACTGGATAAATGTCATGATCAAACCAGCTAATGAGTTAGGTGAGAATTGGTCTAAAAGAACGGTCATTGGAGGATACCAAAAGGAAGCCGGTGGTATTGGGGGCGTTAGCTTTCAAAGTACTCATCATCAAATCACAGAGCCAACTCGTGAAATCTCAAAAGCCTGGCAAGGTTGGGGTACGGCATTAAAACCTGCCAGTGAGCATTGGATCTTAATTCAAAAACCCATTTCTGAGCATAATCTGGCTGCTAATGTTTTAAAACATGGAGTTGGAGGAATCCATATTGATGCCTCTCGCATTCCTATTCATGGAAAAATTCCCTCTACAACAAATCTTAATTTTAAAGAGAGCGGATTTATATGGGAAGGCAAAAAGCGCAGTCAAACATCTGTGTACCACCAACATCCCCAAGGACGATTTCCTGCCAACGTGTTGATCACAAGATCTAATGATAAAAATTGTCCGGCTAAGATAATGAATGATCAAAGTCAGCGCGAAGTAGAGGTCGCAAGTTATTTTAAAAACTTTAAGCCAGAGTCTAATTTTTATTATTGTAAAAAACCCGATAAAAATGAAAAGGAGTTATTTAATACCCATCCCACCGTAAAACCACTCCGATTGATGAGGTATTTATGCAAAATGCTCACGCCGCCTCAAGGAACAGTGCTTGATCCCTTTATGGGCTCTGGAACAACAGGAGTAGCGGCTTTGTTTGAAAAATTTCATTTTATCGGAATTGAACGAAGTGAAGACTATCATCAAATAGCCCTTAAACGATTAAAAGGAGTTAAGCCATGAATGAACTCAATATGGATAGTAAAATTACTGAAAATAAAAAAGTAAAAAAACCTAAAAAACAAGATCACGTGGCTTTATCCTTAGAGTCTGTAAAAAAAATTAATTCTTGGATTAAACAAGCAGAGCAAAAGAAAAAAGGAGTTTCCATCACCAGAAAAGATTTTATCAACTGGCTGATAGAAAAATCTCCTGATCAATTAGTTCCCGGTGATCTGTCAGCTTTAGTAGACCGCTTTTATGATGAGGCTAAATTCCTTCGTCAACTTTTACGAGAGCTCAACCAAGCCAAAGCCGAAGGAAAAACAGACACCGGCTTTGAAGTGGTGGTAAAAACGAAGAAGAAAAATTGTAAAAATGACTCTTCTATAAACCAAGAACATCAAGCTTCATCTAAACAAATTAATGAATGTACTAATAAATAGCTTGTGCACTTGCACATTTGTATTTCCACTGGACTTCAACCCCTTTGGAGTTAGGACTGTCATTATATTATTTTTTAAGGAGTTTTAATGTACTGGGAAAAACGTCAAAAAAATAATGGCCATATTCAATACTGTTTTATTTACTGGGACCCTAAAACTAAAGCCAATATCAGACTTAAACAAAATGAAATCCCTCAAGATATCACATCTGATGCGCAAGCAGATGCTTTTTGCAGATTGAAAGAAGCTGAAGTTGAAGCCAGTAAAATGAGAATTGCCAGAAAACTGGCTTGGCAGAAAAAGTTCTATGACTTTCAAGAACTTCTAGAGATCTTTGAAAAAGAAGTTCAATTAAGAGCCCCCAATTCTTGGCAAGGACAAATGTATTATCTTAAACAATATGGTCTAGATTTTTTCTTAAATAAAAAGCAATGTAATAACTTAAACAACTGGTCTCTTTACTTTGAAGATTTCCGTGAGTGGCTTTTAACTGTTAAAACAGGAAAAAGCACAAAATCTGATGGTCTTGCCTACAGCAGTAGAAACAATGTCATTGGTTCTGTGAATATTTTTTTGGACATTATGTTCAAAAAAGGAAAATGTGAACTTCAACCCAAGTGTCAAAAATTTCCAAGACATCTACTCAACCGTAGAGATGCTGAGGATGTCATTAGTGATGAGGAAGCTCTTTCTATTACCACCCTCCTCCATCAAGGAAATGATAACTATTCTTCTTTAGCTTCT
>JAGRAA010000079.1 GCA_020435185.1 Bdellovibrionales bacterium
TAAGGAACTCAATGTGCTTGCAGGTGAGATCAGAGAAAAAATTGGAAAAAAACTAGAGGTGGATCGCTTCTATCTCTCTGACTCCCTGGCCGAAGCCAAGGACCAACTGCGATTGATTCGTGAGAAGCGCTCCTTCGTACAACTTACTATGGCGGGAACGAATCTGCTGCATCTTTCTTTCACGAAAGGAAAGGATATTCGTAGTATAACCCTTAATGAAGAGTGTCGTGTTACTGAAATAAGTCTGATCGACTTTGAATTCGGAAATCGGCGCATATTGAATAAATTTTGGTGCCAAGGGAGTTCTGAAGGCGTTTGCGACGAATATAAATCTCTTTTCTAGCCTTAACTTCATCTTCTGTGTGGCTGCATGTTTCGATAAAGATGTTTATAACATACTAGCAATGAGATTTAACGTTCAGTTGGGGCATCTGAACAGTAAAGAGTTTGGTGCTGAGGGAGAAGATTATTTACTATTTGATGGGTTAAGAAGAAATACACTGAGTATAGCTTTGTCAGAGATTTATTCAAAGCTAGGTTGTAAATACAAACCTAAATCTCAGCGTTGCAGTCGACAGACCTTTTCAACTAAGTTTGTGGGATTGACTTGTGGTGATTTCTTTTTGGTAAGGCGATCTTGGGCCATCAAGATGTGGAGACGACTATGCGTTAGTTCATATATTTGAGGCTATTAATCGAAAGGCTAGGAAGAAGGGTATGAAACGGATTGGGGCGGAGTTGATTTAAAGCCACTACTTAGAAACTTCTCCTCCGGCTAAAAACAGAACAATTTTGTGTAATAAATCTGAGGAAGATAAACCACTTATTAGAAAAGATAACTCATCTATATCAATCAAAAAATATTTTCCTTGGCGTGGATTGACGAGACCAATAGATTTAATTAATTGAGAATCCGAATTTTTTGATAAAGCGCAATAAGTAAGGACTTGTTTTAAGTCCACACCTTTAAAATTGCCATCTCCAGCCTTAACCTCAAACAGAGTATCTCCGGCTAAAATATCTCCTTCGCAGCCTTCGACTATTCCACAGCCAGGAAAAAATGGGAGAGTTGAAATTGCCCTTTTATTGAGCTGGTATTCCCAAAAAAAGTAGAGTGATTGATATAAAGCAATAGATTCAGTTAACTCTTCTTGGGAGATTGAATCGACAGCTGTTCCCTCTAATCTTTCAATTTTCTTTTGAGCTGTTGCAGTAGCTTGATCGATGCTTTTTTGACTAGGGCTATGATTTAACCTTCTGGTGAGGGACTCAAAATGAAATATTAAGAAGCCAGTTTCATTTACAAGTCCTCTTCGGCTATCAAGACCTTTCAATTTAATAGGTTCTAAATAATTTTGATACAGATTAGAGTTTACTTGCTTAACAATGGAAGTGATCATTGGAGTTGTTGAACTCCAGAAATTAGAGAATTTATGGGCAAACTGTCTTTCTGAAATCATATTATACCGCCTAGTCCGCCTTTACGTTGAACTCTATCAGCCGCCCAATCACGATAAAAAAGTTCGATGGGTGAAAAATGTCCTTTAGTGTGCTCTCTCCAATGTTTACCTTCGTCAAAGAGTGAGTAAGAGGCAATGACAAAAGCTCGTTTTTCCCAGGGACTTAAATTGATATAGTTATTTTTGATATCGGAAACCCAATGAGAATGACCCCACATAGACATTGTTAATATAATATCTCTTTTGATAGCTTCATTTTGGGTGTTTCTATATATTTGGACTAGACACTCTTCATTTTCGTCATCATTTTTTTTGGATAGAACTCTGACAATAAAGTGCAAGTTTAAATCTATCTGTGCATGGTAGTCATTTTCCTTTATTAAGCATCTTACCCGTTGAAGTAAATCTTCCTGGTGAATATGCGTTAGCTCATCAAATACTTTAGAAATTATAATCATTACCAGAGAGAAAACTGGAAACAACTTATCAAGGTTTTCGAGGAGTGTAATCATTGCGGCTCCTCTAGGCTCTTGATCTAAAAATTCTATGGCTTTTAATATGCGCTTGAGTGTTGAGGTGTGTATATTTGTTTTTTGGAGCTCGTTCTTCAAAAGTCCAAGAACATCAAAGTTGCTTAATTGCTCTTTCAGTCTCTCGTAGTCCTCTTCAGCAGTGGGTGAATAAGGGTCGTATCTTAAATGAAGCTGCAGAAAGGCCCGTTTCTGGTCCTGAATCTGCTCAGATCCCTTGATATAAAATTCTGAATTAGTTTTAAACTCTTCAGCTGGCATAATTCTAGTTTTGTTTTTCTGTAGAGTGAGCCCTTCATTTTTACTTAATTTTTCAGATATAAAAATCAGTGCTTTATATGCCTCTTCGATAGAATTGACAAATATGTGGTAATCATCAACAAATCTGCAAAATTTAAAGCCATTTGATGCCAAAAGCTTATCGGTCTTATTTAGAAGTAACTCAGCAAGAATTCTTGAAGCGGGCCCACCAACA
>JAGRAA010000080.1 GCA_020435185.1 Bdellovibrionales bacterium
CCGGACAAGGGGTTGTTACAGAAACTTTACAATTATCAAAGTTAGAAGGATATCAAGTGGGCGGAACCGTTCATATTATATCCAACAACCAAATTGGCTTTACGACCAATCCTCAAGATAGCCGTTCTACCACTTATAGTTCTGATACTTCTAAATGTATTAAGGCGCCCGTTCTTTTGGTGAATGGCGATGACGTCGAAGCCTGTGTAAGAGCCATGGATATTGCTCTTCGCTTTAGGCAAGAATTTGCTCAAGATATTGTAATAGACCTCATTTGTTATCGTCGTTATGGGCATAACGAAGGCGATGAACCAGCCTTTACCCAACCGAAAATGTATAAAAAAATTAAAAAACACCCCACTCCTATGAAAATCTATTCGGACGAACTGGTGAAACAAGGCTTTTCAGAGGAGAAACTTCAATCCTTCTACCAACAAAAAATTGATAATTTACAAGGTATCCTTGAAGAAGTCAGAAAAAACTCTCCTCAGCAAGAGTTAGACGCTCTTGGTGGCCTCTGGACGGGATTAAAACATGGAACAAAAGAAGACTTAGAAAAACCCGTACATACCAATGTTTCTGGAGAAAAACTCCTCGCCATGGGAGAGATTCTCAGCGCTGAGCCTGCCGACTTTAAATTAAATAAAAAAGTACAAAGACTTCTTGCCCAAAGAAAAAAAATGATCGAAGACAATGCCATTGATTGGGGCTTAGGCGAACTTTTAGCTTATGCCACTCTTTGTTCCGAAGGCACTCCCGTAAGATTATCTGGACAAGACTGTAAAAGGGGAACCTTTACACACAGACACGCCATCTACTTTGACCAAGAAACTGATCGAGAATTTTCTCCCCTCAATACCATCAATTATCCTGAAGGAGAATTTTGTGTCTACAACAGTTCTCTTTCCGAATTGGCTGTTCTCGGATTTGAATATGGTAATGCCAGCTCGGACCCCACCTACCTCACCATTTGGGAAGCCCAATTTGGGGACTTTGCTAATGGCGCACAAATTATGATTGATCAATTTATTTCTAGTGGTGAAACGAAATGGGCGAGAATGAGTGGCTTAACCATGCTACTCCCTCATGGATACGAAGGCCAAGGACCAGAACACTCTAGTGCCCGCCTAGAAAGATATCTGCAGTTGTGTGCGCAAGAAAACATGCAGGTTTGTAACTTAACTACTCCTGCAAATTTATTTCATGTATTGAGAAGACAGGTTAAAAGAGATTTTCGCAAACCGCTTATCATCATGTCTCCAAAATCACTATTGAGACATCCAAAGGTTGTGTCTCCTCTTACGGACTTCACAGAAGGTCATTTTAAAGAGGTCATTGAAGATCACACCATCACTCAACCTGAAAATGTAGAAACCGTTATTTTATGTAGTGGAAAAGTCTTCTATGACATAGAAAAAGCTCGTGAAGAAGAAAAACCAAATTCTCAAAAGGTCGCTCTAGTTAGATTAGAGCAAATCTATCCATTGGTTCATTCTCAACTGGCACCACAACTCAATGGTTACAAGAATTTAAAACATATAATTTGGCTACAAGAAGAGCCTAAAAATATGGGAGCTTATTCTCATGTTGCACCAAAGATTCAAGAGTTTCTTTTTGAGTTAGGCATCAAAAAAATACCAGTCCAGTACGTGGGCAGGCCTGAGAAGGCGAGCCCCGCGACAGGCTCCCCTAAGGCTCATAGTGATGAGCAGAAAGCTATTATTGCTGAATGTTTAAAGTATATGTAATTCAATTTTTGCAATTAACAACGAGAGGTATGAAGTGAAAGCAGAAGTCAAAGTCCCAGCGGTGGGAGAATCTATAACCGAAGCCACTATTGCTGAATGGAACAAACAAAATGGCGACTATGTTGAAAGGGATGAAGTGTTGCTCACCTTAGAGACCGATAAAGCCTCTGTTGAAGTTGTCGCTGAACAAGCTGGCGTTCTCAACATTCAAATTCAAGAGGGCGAGACCATAGATATCGGAACCGTCATCGCTACCATAGATACCGACGCTTCAGCTCCTGCCGGAGCATCCAAAACGGAAAGCGCACCCTCTCCTTCTGCAAACAATGCCCCCCCCTCTCCGACAGCTTCTTCGGACAAGTCTATTCATCCCGACTTAAAGAATCATCTTTCGCCCGCGGTCAATAAACTCGTTCACGAAAAAGGACTCAATCCTCAATCTATAGAAGGAACAGGGAAAGATGGTCGATTGACCAAAGCTGATGCGATGAATGCACAGGCGGCACCTAAAGCTGAAGCAAAGCCTGCTCCTCAAATGACTTCTCTACCTACCCCTAGTTTTGGCGCTCCTGAACAAAGTTCAGAGAGAAAGCCCATGTCTACTTTAAGAAAGAAAATTGCGGAAAGACTTGTTTCTGCCCAACAAACCGCAGCCATCTTGACGACATTCAATGAAGTCGACATGTCTCACCTTATGAAACTAAGAAAACAGTACAAAGACCAATTTAAAGAAAAGCATGATGTGAATTTGGGCTTTATGGGATTTTTTGTAAAAGCCTGCATCGAAGCTCTTAAAACTTTCCCAGCTGTGAACGCATTTATCGATGGAAATGATATGATCTACAATCATTTTCACAACGTAGGAATCGCCGTAGGGACACCTAAAGGACTTATGGTTCCCGTTATTAAAAATGCCGATTATCTTTCGCTTTCACAAATCGAGCAAAGTATTCGACACTATGCCCTTAAAGCTCGGGATGGAAAAATTAGCATAGACGATTTAAGCGGCGGAACATTTACTATTAGTAATGGAGGTGTTTATGGATCACTCATGTCTACTCCTATACTCAACCCTCCTCAAAGTGCTATTCTAGGAATGCACAAAATAGAAGAACGACCTGTCGTCATTGATGGCAAAATCGAAATTCGTCCCATGATGTATTTGGCTCTTAGCTATGATCATAGAGTTATTGATGGCGCTGAAAGCGTACAATTTTTGGTAAGAATTAAAGAATGTATCGAGGATCCCACTCGATTGTTATTGGAAGTATAAGGAGATATCATGTCCTCAGATCAATTTGATTTAGTGGTGATTGGAGCGGGTCCTGGTGGATACACTGGTGCCATTCGTGCAGCGCAACTGGGATTAACCACCGCGATTATAGAAAAAGACTCTACTCTTGGCGGAACCTGCTTAAATGTAGGATGCATCCCTTCAAAAGCACTTTTAGAATCTAGCGAACACTATGAAGCGGCCCAAGAACAACTCAAAGATCATGGTGTAGAAGTAAGCCATGTAAAACTCAATTTAGATACATTGATGGCTAGAAAGAACCGTATTGTTGGCGAGTTAGTGGGGGGCGTAGATTACCTCATGAAAAAAAATAATATTACTGTTTTCAAAGGCCGCGGAGAAGTAAAAAGCACCTCTGAAGTTGCTGTTCACGCCGCAGATGGCATAAGAACTTTAAAAACGAAGAACATCCTATTGGCCACAGGAAGCAAAGCCAATCAGCTCCCTTTCTTACCTTATGATGAAAAACAAATTGTTTCTTCAACAGGGGCTCTTAGCCTTACGCAAGTCCCTAAGAAACTGGTAGTTATTGGCGCTGGAGTCATTGGACTTGAATTAGGTTCTGTTTGGAATCGATTGGGGAGCGACGTGACCATCATCGAATTCACTGACAAAATCTGCGGAGCCATGGATGCAAAGAGCTGCAAAAAATTACAACAAATACTCAAGAAGCAGGGCTTAAATTTTGTTATGCAGGCCAAAGTCACATCTGCTGATATAAAGCCTGGTAAAGTTACACTGAGCTACGAATCTCTAAAAGATGGGAGTTCACAAAACCTAGAAGCAGATGTCGTCCTTGTTGCCACGGGAAGGCATCCTTATTCAGAAGGACTCGGTCTAGAAAATATAGGACTCGAAAAAGACCAAAGGGGCTGTGTTACCATAGACGATCATTTTAGAACCAAACATCCTAACATCTATGCTGTTGGAGATTTGGTTCGCGGTCCCATGCTTGCCCACAAAGCCGAAGAAGAAGGCGTCGCTGTGGCAGAAATTATTTCTGGGCAGTTTGGTCATGTAAACTATGAAACAGTCCCGGGTGTAGTTTATACCTGGCCAGAATTCGCTTCTGTTGGTGCCACAGAAGAAGATTTAAAAAATCGAAAAATAGACTTTAAAGTAGGACAATTTCCATTTACTGCAAATGGAAGAGCGAAAGCTTTAGGGTGTACTGACGGCCACGTTAAAATTTTAGCTGATAAAAATACAGATAGGGTTTTAGGCGTTCATATTTTAGGTCCGAGAGCTTCTGATTTAATTGCAGAAGCTGTAGTCGCCATGGAATTCGGAGGAAGCGCAGAAGACATCGCGAGAAGTTTTCATGGACACCCCACTCTTTCTGAAGTTGTGCGTGAAGCGGCACTCGATGTAGACAAACGCTCTCGTCAGATGTGATTTAAAATGGTACGAGAACCCCACATACTAACCCAAACTCAGACATTGAGCTTGCAACCGAGCCGGAATTTAGAAAGGTGGTAGAAACGATTATTTCTGGACGCAAAAACATTTTAGCGTTTAAGGGATAATCTACTCCACCTCGAAAACCAATGGTCACCCCAGAAGATTCGATTCTTGGAATCAAATCTCCCTCTCTTGATATTTCACCAAAGGCAATTCCTGTGCTAAACCCTAAAAAGTAAGCCATTCTGTTTTCAAAAATATAGCTCTGCACATCATTGGCAACTAAAATGGGTGGTGGACTTAAAAAGTACCATCTCCAATTCGCATCAGTAAAACCTACGCCCATGGAAAAAGGTCCAAATCTAAATCCACGACGATGTTCGATAGAAAATGCCCATCTGTCACTGTATTGAGTTTCAAATCGTACGCCAAAGATTCCAGGTTCTTCACTTCTACTTGCTGTGACGGGTTCTCCTTCCAAAGTAACCGTTTTAGAAATTCCCATTCCACCAAGACCCCCGATAATTCCCCACTTCCAACTTCTTGCAAATGATTCTGACGAACATAAAAATAGAATTGCTAAAAATAACCAATTGACAATTCTAAGCTGCATCTTTCAGTTCCGTAGATTTTGTTTTGGCAAAAATTCTTTCAAGGTCTACTTCTCCATTTGCGATCAGCGATTTCATCTTTTCTAAAAGTCCTGATAACAGTTCTTCTTTTTCACTCTCTTTCAGTGAACTGGGTTTTTTCAAATCATCACTTAAAATGGCCTTGGTCATTGGGGGAACAAGCGTTAAACAACGCTCCTGTAAATCTTTGCGTATCTGTAAAAAATTAGCCAATTCTTCTGTGTTCGCTACTTTAAACAATGTACTTAATGCATCATCTGGCCATTCACTTAAAAAGGCGAGCGAAGGACTATGTTTTTTATATTCTACCATTGCTTCGCCTTCAATTTTTTCTAAAAGTGTACATGTTTCGAGAAGAGACAATGACTCGATGATTTTTCCAAGCGTGGTTTTCATTGCAATCATTTTCTCAGAACTGGCCGATTCAAAAGAAGGGGCTATTTGATTTTCAAGCTTCAACAGTTCCGATTCACTAATTTCACTTAACTGTGCTGCCTGACGAAGAAGTTCAAGCTTTTTGCTTTCATCGAAACCCTCAATTAAAGTTTTTCGTTTTTCCTCTGGTAAAAAGAAAGATACAATCGTCTGCATTTCAAGGCTGTTTTCCATCAGCACCTCATTGACTCTATCTGTTGATGCTTTACTGGCAAAAGAAAATGGCTGATGAAGAACATCACTTCCTAAATTTATCACAGCTAACAAGTCCCAATAAATTTCGTTATAATTTTTAAATTTCACGTCACTGTCAGCATCTTTCACACTTTTAAAAATGTCTTTTATCTGATCTCTGAATTCTAGTGGCACATCGATTTTACCTACAGATTCACCAGCAACCTCTGCAAAAAAAGCGACTTGAGTAATTCCGTCTATACCCCTTTGACACCACTCTGAAACGACAAATGGAATGTCACCCGAAAGCTTTGGCAAAATATCTTTAATTTGCGAGCGTAACTTTTCAACTTTTCCTGTAAGGGCAGACTCCTCCACATCCGTGAGTTTCGTTAAGGTATGATCTTCACCTTCTTTATTCTGCATTTCTAGTTTATTAGCGACATTCACAGTAGAGTCTGAGCTGGCCGCACTCCCTCCCATTAAGATTTTCCACAACAATACCCCTAGGATTAAAGCTAAACCAAGTAAAGCGTTACCTAAAAGTCCTTGTAATTCTTTTGCCCATTGCAATGGACCTTTTTCTGGCTCAGCCAATTTTTCGGGTTCTTTTATTGAATTTGCACTGATTTTTCCCAAACGCCCGAAGTCAGTAGAAATTCTCTTTTGAACCCATTCTTGAATTTCTTTTTTTGTTTGTTCGCCTAAAGAATCTTTTAGCCCAAGAAAAAACTCTATTGATACTATTCTAAACTTCTGCCAATAGTTCGCATTTTGATCTGTTTCTAGAGAATATTTTTTGTATAATTCCTCGGGATTCAAATAAGTTAATTGGAGGTCATTGATTGGGTTTTTGTTTTGTTCTTTACTTTTAACTTTTGCGAGTTTTATCTTTGCTGAGATTTGAAATTGATCTTTTTCAACCTGAGTTGATAAATCACTACTGTATTTTTCAACGATTAATCTTTCTAAATATCCACTCGCTGCTATTAGATCGCCACTTGTCTGTGCAAAAACTCGAACGGAAGTCATCAGTGTGACCATCATAATCAGATAAATAAAGTAGTTTCTCATACCTATTTAGCTCCATTGGTTTTATCAAGCAATTGATCTGGAGTAGAAATGGGACTTGAAGCTGCTGGCAAACGAAGTTTTTTTCGAATAAGTGCGGACATCTCGACAGCTTCTCGAACCTGTGGGTTAGCTTCAATAGCCTTTTCGTACCAATTTAGACTTTCTTTGAAATCACCTTTGGCATAGTAAATTGATGCCTTCATGGATAGCGCTCGTGCCAAACGAGGAAAATTATTTAACACTTTATCGATTTCTATTAGTGCCCGCTCGAATTCATTAGTGAGTGCAAACCTTTGTGCCAGAAAAAGCTGATCTAATGCTTTCTCCGCTGAAGAAATTTCTACCGTTTGCTTTTTGTCCTCAATAAGCTTTAGCATCACTTCACTAGATACTACTCCTGAGTTCGACACTGGCAACCAAAAGCTTTGACTAACATAATTCTCTTTTTCAACGGAGACCTTTACCAATTCTCCTGGCTTTCCAAATTCACCAAATTCTTTACTCAGCTCTTCGTCTGATTTTTCAAAGGGAGTTTCTCCTAGCCTGACTTTTTCTTGTTGATCACCTTTATAAAAAT
>JAGRAA010000081.1 GCA_020435185.1 Bdellovibrionales bacterium
CACCTGGTTTCTTAACTAGACTCATAAGCTCCCTCTCTCCATGGTGAAATAGTTTGTTTTGATCTTATTGTAATCCGCTACAGGCATTTTAAACTCAACTTCTTTGCCCGATAGTAACTGAGCCGCTTCCGATAAAGTCAAAGCTCCTTTAACAACCGTAGTGACTCGTTGTATTTTCTGCGAATCCCCTTGAGCATTAATAAAAGTTCCTTCTTTTTCCGCAAAGGTCTTCAATGGGATAAAACTGGCCTTTAACTTATCTTTCTTCTCTTTTAAGTCTGGAGCCCCTAACCAAATGACCTTTTTAACTTTTGAAAACAAATCAATTTTTTCATTCAATTCAGGAAAGACATCTAGGTTCTCGGGACCAGCCACAACAAGAACATCAATTTTTTGAGACTCTACCTGTTGTGCCAATTCACTCCATGGGCGTCTAAATCCGTATTTATCCATGGCTTCAAACAATCCTTTGGTATTCGGATTTTTATCTCCACGAATCAACTTGCCGTCAAAGTCCTCAAAAGTAGAAGGATTGTTTTTCCAATGATACACCTGATCGGTCTTTAAGGTTTCTTTTACGAAATCGAAAAAACTTTCATATTCTTCATTAGTATACTGTCCAGTGACAACCACCGCCGTATTCGTATTTGCAGACAGCTCTTCACTCCATTTTTTTGCCAGAGCTCCCGCTTTTTCTTCAACCCACTGTCCAGATTGAAAATCTAATCCCGTTTCTAAACGATGATCTTTATTTACAAACTTATACACATCTCTACCGTGGTCACACATCCAATAACCATTTACATTTTCATTAAAGACTGGTTTGACTCTAAACAAACCTTCTTCGTTATAGTACAAATCCACGTTACAACCCGTTGAACAACCATTGCAGACGGATCTCTTATGTTTGAGATACCACACTCTTTGTCTGAATCGAAAATCCTTAGAAGTCAAAGCCCCCACAGGACAAATATCTACCGTATTCATTGAGTAAGGGTTATCTAAGGGCTTATCTTTAAAAGTCCCTATTTCACTTCGATCTCCTCGATTAAAGATTCCAAGCTCATGAGTTTCAGAAACTTCATTGGTAAAACGCACACATCGCGAACATAAAATACAACGTTCAGTATCTAAAACAATTTTAGGTCCAAGATCGACAACTTTTCTTTTTTTAACTTTACGTTCGGCCATCTCTGGGTCGTATTGACCAAACTTCATGTATTGGATTTGTAACTGACACTCTCCAGCTTGGTCACATATTGGACAATCTAATGGGTGGTTAATAAGATGAAAATCCAAACCCCATTTTACCGTTTTCTTTACATCTTCGGTTTGATTAGATACCACCATACCCTCTTGAACAACAGTATTGCAGGCAATCTGCATTCTAGGATTTCCTTCAATTTGAACCATACATAACCGACAAACTCCCGCCACCGACAAACCGGGATGCCAACAGTAATGGGCAATGTCCTGATCCAACTTCTTAAAGGCCTCAATAATTGTGGTTCCTGCTTCAACTTCTACTTCTTGTCCATTTATCTTACATTTCGGCATATGCTCTCCCCGACACCATGGATCGGCCCTCACGGACGTAAAATTCAAACTCATTTCTAAACTTTTTCACAAAACTCAAAGCCGGCATGGCTGCGGCATCAGACAGCGCGCATATCGTCTTTCCCATCATATTAGAAGAAACTTGTTCGATGATATCAATGTCTTGTAGCCGCCCTTTTCCTATCAGAATGCTATGGACCAATTTATTAATCCACCCTGTTCCTTCACGACAAGGCGTACATTGGCCACAAGATTCATGATGATAAAAGTGTAACAAGACTCCCAACAAGTCCACCATACAATTGCTGTCATCAATAACTATGACTGCACCAGAACCCAACATTGAACCCATTTGCTGCATACATTCATAATCCATTGTGGCCTTTTCACATTCTTCTGCGGTCAAAACCGGTGCAGACGACCCTCCAGGAATAACGGCTTTTAACTTTCTTCCGGGCTTCAATCCTCCACATTCATTATTGATAAGATCCATTAACGGATATCCCAAGGGGACTTCATAAGTTCCAGGCTTTACCACATTGCCACTCACTGAAAAAAGCTTTGTTCCTGGAGATTTTTCGGTTCCAAACTTTCTATAGCCTTCAATGCCATCTCTTAAAATATATATAACAGAGGCTAAGGTTTCTACATTATTCACAATAGTGGGCTTTCTTAAGTATCCTTCAATCGCCGGAAATGGAGGTTTCAACTTGGGTTGTCCTTTTTTTCCTTCTAAAGAACTCAAAAGAGCTGTTTCTTCACCACAAATATAGGCTCCAGCTCCAGAATAAACATCCATATGATGTTTAAAGTCTGTCCCCATGACCTTATCGCCTAAAATTCCAGCGTCATAGGCTTCTTGAATGGCCTTTTCCACAATTTTAATGATGTGAGAATATTCTCCACGAATATAAATATAAGATTTTTCACTTTTTACGGCATAAGCAGAGATCAACATACCCTCAATCAATTGATGAGGAGCTCTTTCCATCATTAATCGATCTTTAAAAGTTCCAGGCTCTCCTTCATCAGCATTGCAAACAAGATATCTGGGCTCTCCATTTTCTGGTAAAAAGCTCCACTTCATCCCAGCAGGGAAACCGGCGCCCCCTCTTCCTCGTACTCCCGCACTTTTTACCTGTTCAATAATGTCTTTGGGGAGCATTTTCAACGCTTTCTCAAGCATCTTATAACCATCGTATTTTTTATAACCATCCAAGGTTACAAATTCATCTTTGTCATAATGTTCGGTAATAATTTTAGCTTCCATAGAATTCCCTTAATGGTCCATCGTCTTAATGATTTGCTTAGCTTTGTCTACAGTTAAATTCTCATGATAGGTTTCATTCACTTGCATCATTGGAGCGGTTCCACAAGAACCTAAACACTCCACCCGAGAAATCGTCACTTGCCCGTCAGCACTCACTTCTCCTTCTTTAACACCAAACTCTTTAAGAAGTTCATCTGTAAGCTCGCGACCACCATTCATTGCACAAGAGATATTACAACAAACCTGCACGTGTTTCTTGCCTACAGGTTTGGTATTAAACATAGTATAGAAAAACAAGACTTCATTGATCTGAGCCTCGGGAATATCCATCAATTGAGAAAGATAACTCACACACTCCGGACTTACCCAACCGCCATTTTCTTTTTGGGTACGAAATAGACTGGGAATAATTGCAGAACGTCTAGTCTCATACCTTTCAAGTTCTTTTTTTACAAAGGCTACACCTTCATCTGATAATTTGAACATAATCTCCTACCTATCCAATTCTCCAGCAATTAAATTCATACTTCCCAATACCGAAATTACATCAGCAACCAACCCTCCTGTCACCTGCTCAGGAAAAGATTGATATATGGCAAAGCAAGGCGGACGCACTTTTAGTCGATATGGATTTGCTGATCCATCACTCACTAAATGAAATCCCAATTCTCCATTAGCTGCTTCGGTAGCGTCATAAACCTCACCCACATTAGGACGTAATCCGTTGATGATGAGCATAAAATGATTCATTAAACCTTCAATGTTTCCGTAAACATCTTTTTTCTCGGGAAGAACAATATTTTTATCTCTGATAGTATAATCTCCAGCAGGGATATTTTTTGCCACTTGCTCGATAATTTTTAGCGATTGCTTCATCTCTTCGATTCGCACTAAATAACGATCGTAACAATCACCATTTGTCCCAATAGGAATATCAAAATCTAAAGTCTCATAACCATAGTAAGGTTGAGCCTTACGCAAGTCCATGCTCACACCACACGCTCTTAAAAGCGGACCTGTGTAACCCCACTCAATAGCCTCTTCCGCAGAAATTGCTCCGACGCCTTCCGTTCTTTGAATCCATATTTTATTTCCGGAGAGTAATCCTTCAATATCAGAAACTCCCTTACGAATAGATCTACATGTGGCAAGAACATCATCATACCAACCTTCTGGCGCATCTTGGGCCATCCCGCCAATTCTGGTTAATGAGACCGTCAGCCTGGCTCCACATAACTTTTCAAATAAAGAGTAAACCATCTCTCTATAGGTAAATAGATGAAAGAATCCAGTTAATGCCCCAAGATCAACAGCATTCGCACCAATACAAACAATATGGTCAATAATGCGCGACAACTCACATAAAATGATTCTCATAGCCTGAGCCTTAGGAGGAACTTCTACTCCTAAAAGTCTTTCTACAGCCTTACAGTACCCCACATTATTCATCGGCGCAGAACAGTAGTTCAGACGATCAGTATAAGGAATCACCTGGTTATAGGGATGAGTTTCTGCCATTTTTTCAAAACATCTATGTAAAAAACCAAGTTCTACGTTAGCACGATTTACCTTTTCTCCATCTAGCTCAGCCATAATTCTAAGAGTTCCATGGGTCGCGGGATGAGAAGGGCCGATATTTAAGGGCACGAGATCTTTATGCGGATCAGGCTGGTACTCATGATCATCAGGAAAATGAATAGGTAACGTCGTTCGACAGTGCTGTTGCAAATCGGCGGGATAGTCTTTTCTCAAGGGGTATCCCACAAATTCATGATGAACTAAAATACGAGTCAAGTTCGGATGACCTTTAAATTCAATCCCAAACATGTCGTAAACTTCTCTTTCAAACCAATTCGCACATTTCCAAATTTTAACTGCAGAATCAATAGACTCTTTTTCTCCGAGTCGAACCTTAATTCTTGTTCTAGAATAATCTACTGAACTAAAAAACTCATAAAGAACATCAAATCTCTGCTCTCGCTCTGGGTAGTCCACGGCCGTTAGGTTCATTAAAAAGTTAAAAAGTTTAGACTCTTTTACAAACAGCAATACATCGAGAAGATCTTCTTTAGGGATTATGATCACATTATCCCCAGTCTCGTTGGTAAAAGTAAAATTCTTGTCTGCGAAACGTTCTTTAATTTTCGAATTAATATTATCGTATTTCTTCACGAAACTCTCCTGGCGTCCAATTGTCTCTCCATGGTCGTGGAGCATGGTCTTCAATCATTTTTTGAATAACCATAACTCCATCCAGCACAGCTTCGGGTGCTGGAGGACAACCTGGAACATATACATCCACAGGAATAACTTTATCTACTCCCTGTAAAACATGATAGGCCCGATAAAATCCACCGGAACTCGCACAAGCCCCCATAGCCACAACGTACTTGGGCTCTAGCATTTGTTCATAAATCTTAAGAATAACCGGAGCCATTTTTTCAGTGATGGTTCCTGCCACTAGCAAAAGGTCGGCCTGACGAGGAGAAAAACGAACCACCTCCGCACCAAATCGTGCGAGATCATACCGTGGTCCCATCACGGACATCATTTCAATTCCGCAACAGGCTGTTCCATAAGGCATGGGCCAAAGAGAATTCTTTCTTCCCCAAGCCACTATATCATCGAGTTTGGTCGTAAAAGCATAGGAGCGAGCAGACTCCGCCAGTTGGGCGTCTGAACCCGCAGGGTTTTGACTTGACATAAGCAGCCCTCAATTTAGTTAAAGTTAATTGATTTTTTACTCATTTTAAGGGCTTACATCAAGTGATGGGGAACAAAAAGATAACTTTATGGGTTGCGCAAGCTAATTGATAAGAGTTCTTATCATCACACCCCCTCGAGGGTTAATTTTATGCATATGTTTTGAGCATGTAAAAGGTAACAGTTCCCTATTCACCTTGCAGAGCATTAAGCAAAAAGATATAAACTAGAATCGCTTAATGCTCTGCAAGGTGAATAGGGAACTGTTACCTTTTAACAACCTTTACTGTAAATCTTGGAATTTGCGATGCACTCTCTCAGCGTCAGCCGTTTCCGTCTTCCACTTACTCACTTCTTTTTGGTAGGACTTCTGCTTAGATTCCCATTTTTTCAACTCAGCTTCTGCATAAGTTAATTTTTCAGAAATAGATTTATTGAGATCGTTCATTGATGCTTTTTGATTATCCCATGCCGATTTTTCTTTTACTATTTCATCTAATTTAAGGTTATAGGCCTTTAAATTATCTTCTCTTTTTTCTTGATTCGATCTGAGCTTTTGCAACAACTTCTCTAAACGAGCGATGTCCTTTAAATCTTCTTCCAACTTCTGAGCTTCTGCCATTTTATGCTCCAAAACCTTTTTTCTCATCTCTTCGATTGCTGCCTTATTTTTTTCAACGTTATTTACGTTTTTTTGCAGCTGCGTTCTTTGATCTTGCAAACCTTTAATCGCTTTTTTAACTTCGCTTACATTTTGGTCCACGATCCCTAAGTTATCTTCATATTGCTTTAAGTTTTGAGCCGAATTTTGTTTATTCTTTTCTAACTGGTCTAGACTCTGCTTTATGCTTGTCTTCGCTCCCGCCGACTGAGCTGAAAAGATAACGATTGCTATTCCTGCCACTAATTTTTTCATAAATCCTCCAAACCTCAATAATTTTTTGCCTGTCCACGGTCTCCAGGCAAACGCGTCTTTTTAGGACAATTATTCTTTAATTGAGAACGATAACTCCCAATCTCGTCTTGCCAATACTCCCCTGTCACACTCCAATTTAAGGTTTTACTTGGTTTGTAACTCGCAGGAAGTCTATTTTCTCCTTTAGTTTTTCCACCAGCGACCTGAAATCTAATATTCTCACCGCTACCAGAAAATACTTCAAAGCGAAGTAGCTCATTGTTCTCTAACACTTTTTGCATTTGCGTTCTCACGAAGGCTAAGTTTGTTTTTAACTCTTCTCCAGCAAGATACTTTAACTTACTTTTCTCTTTTTCAATCCTAGCCACAGCCTTCTTTTTCAACCTCGCAAAGCCTTGACGACCTTTCTCTAATAAATCGATTTGAAAATTCATAGAAGCAATGAACTTTCTTTCTAATCTGATATTAGCTTTGAATTCATTTACCCTAGGCAAAAGAGTCTTATCATTTGCCGACTTCGCTAACAGCTGTTTAGCTTTTACCATTCTCTCATTTGATTTTTGCTTTCTCCAACGTAGCTTTGCCTTATCTTTTAAAATCATTTTATCAATGAACTTATACTGAGCCACTTCGTCAATTTTTTGATTAATTGAGTCTTGAAAATTTAGAAAATTTCTCTTTCTCGCTATTTCTCGTAAGAGCTGATAAGGAACACCGTCAACATCTTTTGTGCTCTTGCCCTGCAAATAAGATTTAATGGTTCCATAATATTGCAATGGTTTTTTATTATGGTTTATATAACTTCCAACCTTTTGGATCCATGGACGATAACGATCTTCCATCAATTTTAACGTTTGATAAGCATCACCATATTGGCAAATATCTAAATAACCTATAGTTCTCACCGCAAAAGATTCTGGTTTATAAACCGAATTGAAATAGGGAGAGTGAAGCGAGTACATATTCCCGATAGCTCCTGAAGGATCATTCATCAACAATTGCGCCCAACCCTGTTCAACTAAAGCCTGTACCCAATAAGAGCTATCTTTATCGACCTTTAGGTACTCTTGGTTGGCTAAGTTGTATTGATTATTTTGAAAATACATTCGGGCTAAATTGACTGAAACCAAGGACGCGGTCTCTTTGTCATTAGAGCTTCTTGATTTCAACCAATCTTTAGCCGCTGTCAAGGTGACAATTGCTTTACCTACATTATTAGTGGCATATTGAGATATACCTATAATAAATTGAGCTTTACCAAACTTATTGCTCTCAGGCTTTACTTGTGTAGCGTATTTCGTCGCTCCATTATAATCTTTTTGCTTTACACTCCCTTTTGCCAAAATATAATTCACATTGTCTAAGGCTTCTTTTGGGAGCAAACTTTTGTTTTTTAATTTTAGTAAGACTTTAGCAACAGGGATCTCATATTCCATGGGAATATTTGAAACTATAGTCTTTATTGCATCTGAGGTAAAATCAGGATCTTCTTTTTTAATCACTTCAAGCAGTCTATAAACACTCTCGGCATAAAATCCCATCTCATGAGCGCATATACCTAAGTAAAAATTAGCCTCATCTTTTAATTTTTTATTTTGATTAAGATCACTAAATAAGCCAGCTACTATATGACAACTTTTACCTTGAGAGTAAATAATCAATGCTCCAAGCATGGTCTTTTCGTCATCAGATAAAGGTGAATACGCCAACTCAGCAATAGCCATATCTTTTTTTAACGATGGATCAGTTTTATCCACAGATTCTTTAGTCACAATTTGCCCTAAACCATAATCTTTGCGTTGCGTACCTTTAATAGAAAAGTCCGTTGGCAAAACCGTCGTAAACCATTTCGTTTTCTCACTTTTATATAAATTCTCAGGTCCTTTTAAAGGTTGTGGCGCTTTATAATCGGTACGGAGTAAGGCCAACTCTGGCAAAGTAAAGTCTTGAGAAGAAACCCTTGGCTCTAAACCTATATCTTTAACCACGATCTTTTTAGTCACTTTAATCCCAGGAATTTGCGCGACACCACTTTTAGTTTTATACAAAGATTGATCCGCCGGACGCCCCTGAGATAACACTGTAAGATTTTGTTGAGCAGCCACTTGCTCTTTAAGCTCTTGAACTTGTTTTGCTCTATCTTGCACTCCTTGAGTTTGATAAGTCGGCAATTGCTTGACGATCTCCACCTCTGGATTGGCCACTTCTTGAACTTGAGCCGTTTCAGTTTTGCTCTCACCTCTGAATTCATTAATCTTTTTCTTTGCTCGTTCCCATAGATTAGATATTTTCTGAGTCATGGTTTGTAGCTCAGGACTCACTTGCTGAACCACCTCTTTTTTTCCCTGTTCAGATATAATCTTCTCAGTAACGTTCGAATACTCAGTCATGCCTGCATGCACAAGCACCGAATAAAAAAATATGTTTAAAACTACGATCAATCTCACTTTATCCCCCTCAATGGTAGTAAGTGATACCTATTAAAAAAGAGCTATGATTCGTCATGCTGTTTCTCAAAAATGCTCCAGATGAATAATTTAAGACTTCCTGCTGAAACCAAAAGTTTTGCAAGTCGGCACGAATAGCAAAGTTTTTATGAACAAAAAAGTATTGTGTAATGTCAAACCCAATTGCCGGAGCCGATTTTACTTGCGGACCTCCAGACGAGGCTCTTACCTGCTGTTCATAAGTCACTTGTCCAATCTTTGGAGTAATCGACATATCAAAATACACAATTTTCTTATCCAATAAACTCACTTTTGCGTATATCGGAACCCAGTTAAAACCTAATGACCAATAGGATTTAACTTTTCCGTGATCAGGCAATATCCCACTACTGTTAGCCACATCATTAATAAACGCGGTCACAACATCGTTATTAGATAGATCAGAGTTCACATATCTGAACTCATACCCGTATCTTTCTTTAGGAAAGTAATTAAGAGATAACCCTAAATCTTGTCCATCACTATAGCCATCATTAATTACACGTCCATATTGCAAACTCGCACTTAATCTTTTGACTTTAGAATAAGTTCTATTTTGTACAACACTAAATTCAGTGTCTTTAGGAGACCAATATTTTTTCTCCAAATCAGAGATGTCCAATTTATCAGAGTCTGATTTAGACTTAGGCTCAGCCTTGGATCCTGGCTTATTGGTATTCTCTTTACTTTTTGGCGGTTGCTTACGCTGATACTGACTTGACTGAGCTTGGGCAAACTCGCTTAAGCACAATGAAGTCGAAAATATTGTAAGAAACAGTAGTAGATGTCGCATTCTGAGCCCCCTTACTTTTATAACAACTCTTAGTTAGAGCTATTAAATAAAAACGGATACGATACCATAACTAGAGTTCCCCCCTCGGGAGTTGGAAACTTCCAGCCAGATATTCGCCTCAAAATACATCCTTCGACCATGGCGTTTTTTAATGTTGTTGTTCCTATTGCTTGAGAAATAACTTTACCATTTCCCCCAATAGTAAATTTAACTAAAATCTTTCCTCTAATCTCTGGGTTTGCAGACAGCTGTCTTTCATAACAGTATCTCACCTGTCCCAATTGAGATTGTATATATTTTGAAATTACAGAGCGGTCTAATCCGCCTGAAATCTCAGTCTCCTCTTCTACGATTCCTACGTTGCTCGAGCCGACACCACCAGAAGATAGACCAGAAATTCCTTTGTAGGAACTCGATCCTCCTCCTTTACCCGATGTACTCACTCCCTTAACTTTAAAGCTATTACCAACAGCCGCTTTTGGGTCACCAATATTTCGTCTACCTACACTCGCAAGCGCTCGTCCAGTTGTTCCCTGATCTGGTGCTTGCCCTTTGCTTTGAATAAGAAAGGAATTACTAGATGCTCGTTTGGCAATTTTGCTAATAAGATTGCTTAACCCAGCCTTTTTTAAAGCAGAAGAAACTTTAACCACAGCCTGAGACTTCACATGCTTTGGTGTTGTTGCGGTTTGCTTCTTAGCCGGCTGATCCTGCGCCTGTGCTGCTCTAGAATTAGCAATTTTAGACTGACTCTTTGAAGCTTTTGCTTTTTGCTTTTTTTGTGAACCAGAATCATAAATAATGCGGGTATAAACGTTATTTTTAGGGGCGATCTCTTTTAACTCTTGATTAGGCATATTAGGAGCAAACAACAATGCCAGCATTAAAAATACAATTAACATACCAGCAAAAGCCATCGGCTTCTTTAAACTGGGATCCATAAGCGACATCACTTTATCTTTATTACTTTGATGAAGCTCACGGGTAGACGTCAATCTATTAACAATGGTCACATTACCAATATGAACTTCTCGAAAACCTTCCTCTTGTGGGGGCTTGACTATATGCTTAGTCTGTCCATCAAAATAGGTATAAGATTGGCTCTTACCCAAAAGCATAGTTCTTACTACGTAATCATGTTTCTTTAAAACCACCTGATGGAAGATTTCGGGTCCATTAACCTTTTCTTGAATGGATCTTTTATTTACAAATAAATCATTTTTAATTTCTCGAGGAGTAAACCTCAACACGTGTTGCCCTATGCGCACAATAGTTTGAGTTTTTAAAGGTTGCTCGACAATGGCATTCTTTCTGATCCAAGTTCCTGACGAACTGCCTAAATCAGATAGAACCCAGTCATTGTTGTAAAACTCTGCAATCGCATGAATTCCAGCGACATCATCACCCAACAGCCGTATATCGTTATCACGGGCTGAGCCAAAAACAGCTTGACCCTCGCTCGATTTAAACCAATATCGACCCATGAATTTGTCTTTAAAACGGTGTTCAACCTCTAGTTCAACCCTTCTCATGCCTTACCTCAACAAGTCCACAGAGTTTTTAATTTCTTCATCGAATCTCTTTCTCACTTTATATAAAGGCATAAATTTTATACCTTTCTTCTGCAACAAATACGCCCCATAAGGGGTTCTGGATTCTCCATCTACATTTGCTCCTTCAAAGTCTACGCTTTGAGTTTTTCTGAAAACTTTTTTCTTCGCAAAAACTGAAGGAGTAATAAATAAAATAGAAGCGATAATTAAAAATTTCACCTCAACCCTCCGATTCACTTGATTTAGTAGAAGACAATTTTCTTTGCTTCTCTTGTTCGATCAACTTGTTCAATGTATCAATTTTCATTTTAATATCATTTTTAAGAAGACTTTCTCGTCGCGCCTCATTTAAACGACTAATTTTTTTATATGTCACTAAGGCTTGCTTTTTATCTCCTAGTACATTTTCATAGATGTGAGCTATTCTTAACTGCACTCGTAAATCTTTTGCAAAAAAGCTAGTTGAACGATTAAAGTACTTAAGAGCCTCCGTGTAGTCCCCAGTCATAAAATAACTCTCTCCCAGCCCATAAAGAGCATGCGAAGCAAAATTCTTATGCTCTAATGCAACTTTCAAGTGCGGAATAGCTTTCTTGTATTGATGATCCCTTACTAGAATTTGCCCCAAGAAACTATGTGCAGCCACAAATCCGTTGTCTAATTTTAAAGTCGTCTCAAAGGCGCTCGCCGACTGTCTGTAGTCTTTCAACTCCCAAAGCACTCGACCTTTTTGAAAGCTAAACAAGGCCATATTAGGAGTTTTTTTAATTGCAGATTCGATCATCCATAAAGACCTTAAATAATCCTTTTTATTTTCGCTATATAAACTTTGGTAGTAAGCTCCCCAAGGAGAGTAGGGATCTTTTTCAAACATATGGTCACTTAAATCTTTAAGAGTTGTCCACTTGCCCTCTTGTACACAGTCATTGGCCATAACCATAAGTTTCTTCCAGTCTTTGTCTAAATACTGCTTTTCTGTCTTTGGGCATGTTAATGACGCTTCAACCTCAGCTTGCCGATCCACTGGCTTGACAAATTGGACATATTTTTTGGAACGTTCATCTTCTTTTTTTCCTGCACCGGAACAAGATATTAAAAACAATGAAGTTAAAAAGAATAGGATTCTAATTCTCATTTCGGAACCCCCACAAAGTAGGTTGGCAATTCATAAGACGGTAACTCCACTTCATATTCTGACAAAAAGTTCGGCTTCAAATTATATCTGTCCAACTGCTTTTTCAGTTTATCCACTCTGCCATCATAAAAAGCAAATTTCTTAGCATTCTCGTAAGCTTGATTCAGAGTTTCTATACTTCTTTCTTCCATAGGCATTGCTAAATTTTCTATTTCACTTCTAAATGCTGCGACCGCATCTTCTGGTAAGTCCTTTGGAACAGGCATTTCTCTTAAACTCACTACATAGCTTCTATAAAGTGCCGCCAGTTCTTCTAATGCATCAATCGTTGTTGATGGGTCAGAATATCGAATTGCTGATTGATAGGCCTGTTGAGCCTTATCTAGCCGTTGTGTTTTTAACTGAATCACCAAGGCTACCCGTTCTACGTTGGATTTTAGACTCTGACTTTCAAATTCATGCCTTAAAATCTCAGCTTGGATATACCTTGCACGAGCGTTCACTTTGTTGCTGTTTCCTTTTAAAGACAACAACTGTTTAGCTGCTGAGAAAGCATTCGGAAAGTCTTTACTTTCATAAATGTCATTTACGATTTCAAGATAAGCCTCTCCTGAAAAAGGTTGCTCATTAGAGCGATACAATAAGTCTAGATATTTAAAATGTAATTTTTTATTATAAACTTTTGCCTTGTCTTTAGAGTATAAATCCACCAATTGAGTCAAGGCATGAACTCGTTCTTTTTTACTAGACCCCTGTGAGGACACTACTTTTTCATAAAACTGTGTGGCCGTTTGCGGCTGCTCACTAAGAACCAAATAGTCGGCCGCTAAGTTTGTCCAGTAGTCTGTCTTTTCCTTATCTATAGATGCCAATTGATTAAGAACTCTAATGGCCTTCTTCAACTGCCCAATTTGCTCATACACAGAAGCTGCTTTAATCAAGGTTGATTTTGTTTCTGGAGTTTGCGGAAACATTCTATAATATGACTCGGCGGCTTCCGCGCCTTGGTTTAATGCACCCATTTTGTAATAAAGGTTGATGGCATTTAACCATGCTTTAGGCGCCAACTTAGAAGAACTATTTTCTTTGGCAAAGGCTTTATAGCCATCCACTGCTTTCGTAAACTCTTCTTTTTCATCAAATGACTGAACCAAAAGAAAATAGGACTCTTCATAAACTTGTTTAAGTTTCAAACCTCGTGTTTCACTTAATCCTTTTTTATTACCGAGTAATTCTTTTGCATAATCTTTGAGCAGCGCATAATCTTTTTTGATATTCAAAATGTCTAAATATAAATCTTGAGCTTTGAGTCCCTTAGAGGTTCCGGCAAACTGCTTTCCTAGCCGTTGAAAAGTTTGTCCCGCCTCTAAATATCTTCCTTTTTCGTAAGCAATCAAAGCCAGTTTAAACTCTACATCTAGTCGATACTGACCTTTAGGTTGATGCTTAACATAAAAACCAACTAGCAGTTTAAATTGCTTCTCATCTTGTTCTTTCCATTTAGACTTTTCAACCTCAACTGCTTTTTCCAATGACAAAATAGCTGCGTATGATGAATCATGCAGCAAAGTCTTATTTGCCTTATCCTCTATAAAATCTTGTGCCGCTTGGTAATAATTCTCACTAGCTAAACGAAATTTATTACGCTTGAATAACAACTCAGCATAAACATATCTGGCTTTTCTATATTCGTCTGTAACCTGTCTATGATCTAAATATATTCTAAAGGCTTCTTCTGAGGAGTCGGCAAACACAGGATAAGTTGGATTTTTATCCCATAACCTTAACCATTTCTGTGCTAACCGTATAGAGGTATGATCCAATTTACTCAGACACTCAGACAGAACAGCCTGTTTTTCAATGTCGGTTTGGAGATCTGCTGTGTTTTTACTTAACCATTTAGAGTCGGATTGACAAACATCATGTAAAGATTTTAATTGTTTAACCGCAAACTCTCTTTTCTTCATATTTTCGTAGTTCCACACCAACTCGTCTCTGACCTGAGGAATATTAGCATTATAAGGATCTCTACTTGTGAACTCTAAATAGACTATCTCTAAGTTTTTATAAGCACTATGACGATCGTAAATATGTCCTAACTTCAAAATGTATTCTGAGTAAGGCAAATTTCCCGCCTGGCTTTTAAAATAATCATAAGCTTTATCTGGCGTATAGACATCTTCAAAGAAAATGGTCATATCAGCAAGGGCTTCTTTTCTAAGATCCAACCGAGCATCTATTTTTTCTTTTTCGACATATACTCCATAAGCTACGACAGCCTCTAATTCTTTCATTCCAGCTTGCGCATCATGCAAATTGTAGTAAGTCCACGCTGCTTTATAAAGCCCATAAGGATACACTCTCGAATCAGGATATTTTTTTACCGCATTAAAATGATTTAAGGCGTGCTGAAATCTTTTTTGCTTAAAAGCCAATTCTCCAATCGCCAAGTGAGCGTCTGGAACTAACGGAGACTGCGGATATCTTTTTATAATTTTCCAATACAGATCCTCCGCCTTTTTTTCATTACTAATTTGCTGACTGGCCAAGGCATTATTAAATAACACCAAATCCATATCACCATAGTTTTTAAATCGTCTTTCAATGCTGTCATAGATGCCGATGGCCTTGCTGACATATCCTTTTGACGATTTACTTTTTAACTTCTTAGGTATAAAGCTCGCGGCAACCCCATCTTGTTTATTCACCTCAAAAAACAACGCCGACTTAGCCCGTCTCATATAAAGTTCCGCTAATCGAAACATCATATCTACTTCTAGAGGAGTGCCTTTGTATTTTCGCAATAATTTTTGTATCTGCTGAACAGCCTGTTGCTCTGCTTTATTCACAAGCAATTCAGTTTGAATTGCTTTTTGCTGATTAGCCTGTTCATCATTTGAATATTTTAAATTTTGTAAAACATCTTCTTTTTCTTTCGCCATTATCGGAAAAGACAACAGTAATACAGTGGACATCAAGGCCGCTGTATTACTGTTGTTAAAAAAGATGTTCTTTAATTTCTTCATTTAATCACTCAAAAGCTAGGGTTGCTAGCTTCATGTCTCCGTATCCTGCCATTGATGATGTATACATCACCTTTTTTAATAATCCATAATCCAACTGAGAATCTGCCTGCATAACTATTTTTCCTTCGAATTTATAATCCTTATTCTGCTCAGATATCTCTTTAGATTTTTCAGCTTGCTTATCTAATGCCGTAAATAGTTCTTTTATAAACTGATTGTCTGTAGATTCAACCTGTTCAGCCGTAAGCTGCCCATCCTGAAGAGGAACTATTAATTTGTCTTCTACAAAGATACCCGATTTAGAAATAACAAGCTTTATACCCTCTACCGGATTTACATAAGAACTGGATTGCGGCAAGGTGAGTCCTTTTTGCGGAGTTATATTCACAGCACTCGTTGAAAAACTTTTCAACAGAAACACAATAATAATGGTAAACATGTCCACCATTGCCGTTAATTGCAAAATAAATGTAGACTTTTTATTGTCCTTCATCATTTTTTCTACAGCTCGTCTCACTTTTTACCCTTCCATAATTCCAGCAAATACCACATCTGGAAACATCACACCTGTTTCAACCAGTTGCCCAGAATCTTTATCCGGAAAAGAAAATTTCTTCTCTTCAGACTTAGAATTCCTTGCTTCATCCATCACTTTTACTAAATCATCGTATTTAACATTCTCTCCCGGCAATAAATCCAATCTAAAAATTTTTGGATGTTGCGTTTTCAGAGAATATAATTCGCCATGTAGCGTTTGAAGATCCCACTTAGTATTTTTTAGAGGAATATTTTTTTTATAAATAACTCTAGGACCTTCAAATGCAATAACATCAAAACCCTTTTGCTGATCCATCTCTACTTTAAATGTGATAGATCTATCTTTTTTATTTCTGTCTTCTTCAATTGCTTTCTCTACCAATTGCGGAAGACTCGTCTCAATGATTGTTACTCTCACAAAAACCGTCGCCAATAACATCACTGGAATTAATGTCACCATAAGAGCTAACATTGGTGACAAGTCCAATTCAAAAGTGCTATCAGAATCTGAATTTGTATTAATTCTTCGACGTCTCATAAAACTCTCCCTTTAGGCCCCTTTTGAACTTCGCGGAGGAGGCGGAGCTTGAGGGCCAGCTTTCTCTGCGACTGCGTCAGAAGCAATGGCTCTCGGGAAAGCCGTTTTCAAGTCAAAAGCCTGATAATGTCTCGTCGTTAATAAATCCACAACTTTTGAACTATGCTCTGCAATTTGTTCCATCAAATGGTTCTGTCTAGCGTGTAAGAAGGCGTATACAATCATTACCGGAATGGCCACAGACAAACCCAATGCCGTTGTATTCATCGCCATCGATATCCCTTGAGAAAGAACCACTTGTTTTTGTGATGGATCGGCAAAACTGACCGCCTCAAACGAAAGGATAAGACCGGTAATTGTTCCCAATAGACCCACCAATGTGGACACGTTGGCAATCATCGCCAGATACCCTAGTCTTCTTCCGAGTAAAGGAATAACCTCACTCAAAGCTATATCTAACCCCTGATTGATTCCCTCATCATCTCTATCTGAGCGTTCAAGTACACCTTTTACAACATGAGCAAGAGGAGCTGATTTATTAGCCGCACAGAAAGTAATAGCTTCATCAATTTGATCATTCATGACGAAGCTTTTTATCTGACCCATAAATTCTTGAATATTGATGGCGTAATCAAAATAAAGAACCTTAATTCTTTCAACGATTAATGCCAATCCGACAAATCCCATGATCACAATAACGACAGCCTGAATACCGCCATCACTTATCATCTTAAGTATATCACCCATATAATTCCTCCCTTAGGTGGTCGATAAAAATTCTGAAGAGGGATTATACTAGGTACATTCAATGCACCCTCTTAATGTTCTTAAATTAATTGCTCTGATTTTACATTCTAGAAGTATGAGCTTATTTACTTTTTAATATATATACTAGGCTGCTTCTGGTTTTTTGTTTGTGTACTCCATTAAAAAGTTTTTAGTTTCATCATTTAACTCTGTAAATTTTAATCCATATCTAATAGGGGCATCTTTTTTATTCACACCCTCTAAATATTTTTTGCTGACAACTTCACATACAGCATTGAATGGCGGCACTCCGTCACCAGGTTTAAAATGTAAAAATAATTTTTGACCAGGAATGATCATAGAGTTATCCATAATAACACCGGCTCCACCCGCACTAATCTCAACCCCCATACCCTTCCATACTTTATTGTTGTCATGGATAAGAATGGTTCCTCCAAATTGAGCTCTCTTATGTCTTCTTCTAAAAAACACTTCTTCAATCTCTGGCATTAAAGTCTCTTTTAAACCCTTAACATTATCATACTTAAAGGCAGCAATTTCGGCTACTCTCTGCCAATTCTCCATGCCAGGCTTCCAGGCAAAGTCAAATTCAAAGACTAACTTTTGTTGAAGCATCTTGATAACTTCAGTATAGGCAAATGGCCCAAACTTATTCTCTCCCTTCAACACATACCACTCAGAAGTGATATTATCGTTAGAATGAGATTCTTCTGATGGACCAGACTGAATATGCTTAACTTCTTCAAGAGTTTCAATTTCTTCTTTATTATGTACACTGGGAGGAGCAGAAGGCTTCGCTGACTGAAGTTTTATTTTTAATTCATCATGTTCCATCAAAGAAACCCAGTCATTTTTTTGATCATCGTAGATGTAATCAACTACGGTCAACTCTCCATCTTTTACCTTTTGCACTATTTGATCAATGGTAAAAGGACCATGCTGCTGATCTGCATGCGATACAAAATACTCTGTTTGTCTTCCCATAAAAATGTCCTTCAAGTTAATCTTCTTCGCGGTCTACCGCTCTTTTTCTCATGCAGCTATTCGGAGTAATAAAATCAAGACTTAAGACACTCCTATGAAATAATTATGAAAATCTAAAAAAGTGTACAATTTCGGATCAGTCAGATTAGAAAGATAATTTTTTCGACAAAATAGTGTTCAGTTTTAAATTGTTTTGCTTTTACAATTAAGAAGATAGAGATTTTTTACTCGTTGCAAAATTTTGAAGACAGTTGCTCTTTGTCTCAAAACGATCCTTGTCTACAACCCTTGAAATCTTTAGACTCATAACTATGGATTGGCAAGGTATAGAAGAGCAACGCAAAAAAAGACAATTGAATAAACTCAAAGAACAGGCTCACAAAAGTGGCAAAAAAGCTTCTATTCAAATCTCCTGGAGACTCCTGATCCTTTTTTTATGTGTCGCTGCCTGGGCTTATTCTGAATGGCAAATTCATACTCCGAGAATTTCAAAGCAATATAACTACGAAGTCAACTCAGACCCTACACAAGAAAGTACAAAGGAAAAGACCTTTTCTTTTTTTTACAAAGCTCATGAATACACCGTAGAGCCTCTTTATGACTACACCCTTAACGGGCTTGTTGTTTCCATGAACGAATTTGAAGGAAGCAGAGGGTTTGTTCATTCTTTGTGGGAAGATGATCTCAATGTCGCTGACCTATGTGTTGTTTGGGGAAAAAACGTAAACGCCGAAATTTTAAACGCATTTAATTTTAGCAATGGTTCTTTTACTTGCTATTTCTCAACGAATAACTCCCAATTATTTAACCAATTCAATCAAGAAAAACTTTCAAACAATCATCTTCTCGCGGTCAATGAAGATATCCGAGAGAAACTCGTCAAACTTAAAATTGGTGATCAAATACAAATTCAAGGATGGCTGTCAAAATATTCACATTCAGGGGGCTTCAAAAGAGGAACGAGCACCACCAGAACAGATAAAGGGGATGGCGCTTGCGAAACGATCTACGTAAACTCTGTCAACGTACTCAGCAGAGGAAACTCAAAATGGATTCAAGTCTCCTATTTGTCGACTCTAGCTATTGCTGGTCTTATCCTCTTATTTTTTGCAAAAATCCTATTGCAGCGATTCAGTTCAAAACCCATGTAAAATAGAGAATTTTTAAATTAATGCTACAATTCAATTTTTTCGATGGCATAATAAGTCTCATGAGTTTTTTTAGCCAAAAGCCAAATCTCCCTCAACAACTTAACATTTGCATTATTGCAAACAAGTTTCCTATCGTCGGTCGAGCGGTCCGCCACGGTTTTTTATGGCCCTTAGCCAGAGGTCTAGTTCAGGCCGGACATAAAGTTACTGTTCTTTCATGGACTAATCCTAGAGGTAAAAAAGAAATCGAAAAAGATGGAGTTGTTGCTTACTTTCTGGGAGAAGGTGGTTATAGAAACATCGACGATTTCCCTCAACGTTTAGACGAAAAATTTGCAGCCTTACACGCACAGTCACCTTTTCATCTCGTCCATTGCCTGGATCGTTCTGGCCTCATCATTGCCAAGAAAAAGAAAGAGTATGGAGTTGGAGTAATATTTGATGTAGATGCCACGCAAATGTCTTCTCTCTTTGCAATCACAGGAAAAGTTCAAGACACCATACCCAGTCAATTAAAAACCGCCTTAGCCATTGTTTATAAGTTCTTAACAACATATTATGGAAGTGACCGGTCTATCATCAATACAGCAGATAGCATTTTCGTAAACAACCCTCAGCAACAGCTCATACTAGAACGGTATTATCTTTATCCCGAGCTAAAAACTTACATTATTCCTTATGGAATCGAAATAGGAGATCTTTCTAAGCGAGAAAAATCTGACGAATTAAGAGAAAAGTTAGGTCTTCCTGTCAACTCTCACATCGTAGTTACGATTTCAGATATGAACGATTTTGATGAAAGTCGTAACATTTTGCGAGCCTTTGAAAAGGTTGCCATCAAAAAACCTACAGCCCGACTCTTAGTGCTCGGTAATGGACCATTTAAAAAAGATGTAGAATACGAAACTCTTCAATTAGCCCTCGGGAGCCGAGTATTTTTTATTGGTGACGTCAATAATGAAGAAATCTCTGACTATATCTCCCTTGCTGAGGTTTTCGTCAATTTAAGCTCTAGAACCACAGGGTTTGAGCCTAGTCTTTTAGAAGCCATGGCGCAAAAGAAAATAATTATCGGCTCGGAGGTTAGCCCTATCGCAAATATCGTCGAAGATTCTAAAGACGGTTTTTTAATTCGACCAGCCGACAGAAAAGCCCTCTCTGATTTACTTATAAATATTTTTGCTGAGCACTACACTCTTGACCAAATCAAAGAAAGCGCTCGTCAAAAGGTTTTAGACATCTTTAATATTGATAAAATGATTCAACAGACCCTCTCTGCCTACAAAGAAACACTGATGAATCGAAGATTGTTCAAAAAAATGAAGCTTTCTGAGCAAGCCAAACCTAATTTTCAAACCAATGTCTAGAGTCATTTAACGCAGCATTTCGTAGCCTTAGATCTAAGTCAGCGAAGAGATTTTATTTTTTTTGCAATTTCCCTAGCCCAAACAGCGATTAATGCTATAATAAATCAATAGTTTCAGTAATTTATATGAATCCAATAAAAGTTATTGGAGACATCGAAATTAAAGAGGTAAAAATGACAAAGGCAGACCTAATCAACTTAATTTCAGAAAAGTCAGGCATTACAAGAGTAAAAGCTGAAGCTGTAGTCAATACTATTTTTGATTCAATGGTTGAAGCGCTCATGAGAAATGATCGCATTGAAATTCGCGGATTTGGTTCTTTTGTAAACCGGGAATATGAAGCTTATAAAGGCCGAAACCCAAGAACTGGTGAAGTTATTAACGTGAAAGAAAAAAAACTTCCTTTCTTTAAAGTTGGAAAAGAACTCAAAGAAGAAATTAACGGCGCCGAAGACTAACCCCAACCCCTTTAAAATAAAAAATCTATACTCTCCAAATTATACTTGGCCATAAATAGCCGATCCAAGCCCAGAGCCACTCCTGCAGATGGAGGAATACCCCTTTGCAAAGACCGCTGAAGTTCTTCATCGATCGGATGTTTCTCTAAACCAGCCTTCTCTCTTTTTGCATTCTCCACTTGTATCCGAATCAATTGCTCTTCTGGTGCCAACAGCTCATTATAAGCATTTGCTAGCTCAATGCCGTTATAGTAGAGCTCAAATCGATCAACCCATCCATCAACATCCAACTGAGCCAGTGCACTTTGAAAAGGTGGGTATTTTGAAACAAAAACGGCCCCCTTTTCTTTCGACAACAAGGGTTCCATAAAAGTACAAAACAATAGGGTGAACAGCTCATTTTGATCAAAGTGAATGATGTCTCCCTGTGAGAACCCTTTAGAAAGGCAAATTCGATAAAAATCCTCCCTACTTGATTGGGGTAGGAGATCGACTTCTAGGGTTTGTTTAAACAGTTCTTTTATGGTCAGTTCTCTGATTTCATTTTCAACCGGAATCAAGTCTAGTGAGCGCAAAACAAAGCCCAAGTCTTCTTTAATCTGATCTAGGTCAGAAAAAACACGATACCACTCTGCCAAAAAAAATTCAGCTCGATGTATTGAAGTTTGATTTTCATCTCTAAAGCACCTACGAATTTCGAAGATGTCTGTCCACCCTCTCGACAACATTTTTTTTAAATGGAATTCCGGTGAAGTGGGAAGGTAATGAATGGTCTCTTGATTCCTTTGACCGATCACTTTAAAACCGTCAAGAGTCGCTTCCATGGCCGGAGAGCAAACCAGGCTAGGCGTATAAACTTCTTGTAAATTTAAATGAGAAAGGATCTCTTTCATGCGGCTCACGAACTCTGACCACTTCTGCTGAAGCGCAAAATTTGAAGCATTAGGGTCTTGTGCACTCATGGCTGACTCAATGGTCACCCTCCTATTCAATTTAATTTCGTTGTCAATAGTCTCTACTGACGCTTTCTCAAGATATGTGTCTATTGCTAGAGATACAAAGTCACCACAACAAATGTCTTTTTCCCCAGGGTTTTCCACGTCTAAACAGTGCAGAAACACCCCTTGCCCTTTTAAAATCAACAAGCTTTTATCCCAAAAATGAACTTGTCCACCGACTGATCCTATCCATTTTGGATCTTCTGCAGACTTTAAAAAATCTTTTAGCCTATGCAAACTGTCCAACAGAAACTCCCTATAAAAAATCTCTCGAAAATTTTGACAAATTGACTGACTACGTCAGCACCACTTTAATCAAAGAAAAACACTCCCTATTTTGAATAAATCTGTTATCTTTGGGCCGTTGTTTAGACCATAGGGAGGATTAAATGGCTACCACGAATTGGGATAAAATTAGAACAGAAATTTCAAAAATAAAAGATTTAGACTCTTTGAAAGCGGAGTTAAATAAACTTTCGAAAGAAATAAAAAGTTTTGATATTAACACTCACCTTAGCCCTAGTGCTAACAGAAAACTAAAATCTCTTGAAGATCAATATCATAAGGTGGTTAAGGCTATCTTAAGCATTCAAAAACAAATCGATAGCGAAGTAAATAAAACACTCGGACAAATTAAAAAATCAAGATTAGACGTAGAGAAAAAAATAAAACTTTTTAAAAATTCTGCTGAAGGACAAAGAAAGAAAATCAAAAAAATGTCTCAAGATCTTAAAAAGAAGGTCACAAAGAAAGCAGCAAAAAAAACAACCAAAAAGAAAGCTGTTAAAAAAGCTACAAAAAAAACGACCAAGAAAACGGCCGTTAAGAAAGTAGCTAAAAAAACAACTAAAAAGAAAACATCACGCTAATATCTAGATAGATTTACAAAAGATTGAAGCAAAGAATACAAAATGAATCGGTGGGGATATATGAAAATTAGTTCTATGCAATCCTGTTTTGAATTTGCGGACCGTCATATTGGGCCAGATCAAAGCCAAAGAAAAGAAATGCTAGATCAGCTCAAGGTAGACTCTTTGGAGAGGTTAATTGAGAAAACCTCTCCTCAGGCTATTCAACTTAAAGCTCCTCTCGACTTGCCCGAGTCTCTCAGTGAAACTGGTTTTCTTGAAAAGGCTAAAAGCGTTGCTGCAAAAAACAAGGTCTTTAAATCCTATATTGGTTTTGGTTACAACCCATCCCATATGCCCACAGTGATTCAAAGAAATATTCTTGAAAATCCAGCCTGGTACACGGCTTATACCCCTTACCAAGCTGAAATTTCTCA
>JAGRAA010000082.1 GCA_020435185.1 Bdellovibrionales bacterium
CGTGTTATTGCCAGGTAAATGACTTCGGAAGACTGGCAATGAACCCACACTTTCTAAAAACAGTCCGGCATTGCCAATACCTGAAATTACACGCTCAAAATCCCTTGCTTGCTCAAGAGTAACATTATCTTCATTTTTTAAAATTATACTCATAGAAGTTTCAAACAGAGTCTCCTTATTCAAAAGAATTCTTTCTAGTGTTTCCTCTGAGGAATGTAAAACTGAGTTGGATTCAATATTTTTTACTTCTAATGATGATGAAATGGAAAGCGCATGGCTGACGCGTCTTTTTGTTTCAAGTTGTTTTTTAATTTTTTGCCTATCAGGGATATTAAACTTGAGCGATAGAATAAATTCCTCAGGGTATTCAAATATGGGCTGCAAACAGGCATTCCATGTAAGTTGTGGTAATTCCGTAAGTGAGAGTACACGAATCGATTTGTCATTGACTTCAAGTCGATCTTTTTCCCAGGTAACATCTGGAATACGCCCTAATTTCACGCCAGAACCTAAAAATGAGATTAATAATTCCTCCCACTGTGGTTTTGTCAGTGTGCTTGGTGTTAGCTTTGCTTCTTTAAATAAAGCTTCAAGGTGGGAGTAACTTTCTGCTTTTTGCACACTTTCAAAAAGATAAAGTGTTGTTACAAAGCCTGGTACCTCTACGTTGTCAAGTTTTCGCCGAACCAATAGCACTTGACCGTCAAATAAGTTTGGCAGTCTAGTAAGAAGCTCTGAAAATTTTGAAAAGTAAGACTCAGACATAGGCCCACTGAAACCCTCTTCTAGCGTGCCACTTGAAAGCATATCCGTTTTGTAAGCTTTGATCAGCCCACCGCCAGAACTAGATATGACCCCACTACTTAGCCACTTTGTACCTAACAATATTTTAGTGAGACTGAATTTATTCATCTGAAGGCTCCTTTCTTTCTTGATGTCCAAGGAAAATATGAGGCTCAAAAACAAAGCGACCGAGCAACTCTAAATGGCCATCTTTTTGCCCATGTGAGACAATTCGCAAAAACACAAGTGCGATGATTCCGCCCACCCAAGAAAAAATGAGTGGCCCACCGATAATGTTTAGGATTACATTTGTCGCAGCAAGAACACTAAAGCCCGCCACTATATGACTGACTTCAAAACCCCAAAGCTGTGACTTATTCATGTTGCTGGTCGGACAATTTTTCATCTGACCACCCTTGAAATAAGATCAACAATGCTTTGTGCCCCAAAGCAAATCACAGACCCAGTGATGGCATAAACAAGGTGTTGTTTGGCATTTGGATTCCCAGTAAAGAAACTAAATGCAGCGAACCCTAAACCGAGAACTGCAAAGACAGGAAGAATGGAGCCCAAGAGCGCATTCTTTAGCCCCAATAGTGAGGACTCCACAGATGCATGGGCAAACGGAGTTTGCAGAACAAGAATTAAAATTAGAAATGGAAGATATTTTTTCATATAAACCCCTTTGTTAAAATGGCACCGAGTCGTTAGGTGTTTCTTCTTTTCTATCTTGAACTTTGATTACGTATCTTTGGCTTGGCAGAAGATAGAGTTCAAAACTAAGTGAATCTCCGTTTTTTGACGGCCACGCATGACCAACTCGATTCCATTTTGTTTTTTTAACTTTCTTGCCGTCTTGTAAAACTTCAAATTCTTTGGCGGTGATAATGTCAAAATATGTATTATTCATAAGTCTCCCTTTCATAAAATGGTTGGTAGTATTCAATTTTGTTATTCGGGGGAATTTTTAGTTCCCCAATTGTCCATAGGTAAAAGTCATAACAATCTAAAATCACGAGATCCCTCCTGCACAAAGACAGGGATCGAATCTTGAGTAGTAATGACTTTCGAGAAGAAGTTTAGAGTTTGGCTGAGGCTTGATTAATTCTAGGCGTCTCCATTCTTCGAGCCTATAATCCTCATCTGGCGAAAAGTTACAGTTTATGCAGTAAGAGTGAGTGCGAAGGTGCTCAAGAGATTGATGGCTACATCTTGGACATTGATAGTATTGCATTTGCTTGCCCCCTTTGTGAGTGACGAATCATTTCGTCAGCTGCACCTATTTAAATTGCACAAAATTGAGGTGTTTGTGCCAAAAGAGGCTTGGATGTTTAAACGCCCTAAATTGCTTTTGTTTTAGGAGGGAGTCTCTATATGTAGATTTTTGAGTTCTAAAATTCGTTTACCAACGTAGACTTTAGTACGGATATTTTAGGTCTCTATTTATGGATTTTGCTTAATATATGAGCTTTCTATTTGTCTGTTGTGGATAGTATTTAATTGTATTTGCTTGTCATGCACCTATGGCTTTGGTCTAATTACTACTCGGCAACCTATTTTGAGGGGGTTCTTGATGGCTGAAACTGAAAGATGGTTATCAGTTGAAGAAATAGCGCAACATTTGGGGGTTTCTAAAGAAACCGTTTACCGATGGCTAGAAAAACAAAAGGTACCAGCACATAGAATTGGCAAACTATGGAAATTCAAACCATCTGAGGTCGATCAGTGGGTTATGTCTGGTGATGCTGCATCTTTAGATCAACAACAGGAACAAAAAAATGGCTAAAAAGAAAGAAGCAAGAAAACGTGTTTCTGACAAGTATGTAGAAGCATTACGTGCAGTCAATGATTGTGCGATGATAACTACTTGGGTAAAAGGAAATGAAGATGACATTTAATGAAGCAAAAATTGAAGATGAGTTTATTAAGAGGCTTCAAGATTTAAAATATGTCTATCGACCTGATATTCGTGACCGTGCAGGCTTAGAAAAGAATTTTCGTGAAAAGTTTGAAACTTTAAACCAAGTCAAACTAACAGATTCCGAGTTTTCTAGAATATTAGAGATCATTGTAAGTCCTGATGTCTTTAAGTCGGCTCAAACTCTGAGAGAGAGAAATACCTTTATTAGAGAAGATGGAACTCCACTTCAATACACCTTGGTAAATATAAAAGACTGGTGCAAAAACGAGTTCGAAGTCATAAATCAACTTCGTATCAACACTGCCAATAGCCATCATCGCTATGATGTAATGCTACTAATCAATGGAGTTCCTGTTGCTCAGGTTGAGTTAAAAACACTTGAAATTAATCCTCGTAGAGCAATGGAGCAAATTGTTGATTATAAAAATGATGTTGGCAATGGTTATGCAAACACACTCCTCTGCTTCATTCAGTTATTTATTGTTAGTAACAAAAATAATACCTACTACTTTGCAAACAATCATAAACAACATTTTGCATTCAATGCTGATGAAAGATTCTTGCCAATCTATCAGATGGCCGATGAAGAAAACTATAAGATTACTCATCTTCACGATTTCACCGATAAATTCCTATCTAAGTGCAAGCTAGGTGAACTCATCAGTCGTTATATGGTTCTTGTTGTGAGTGAGCAAAAACTCATGATCATGCGTCCATATCAAATCTATGCAGTCAAAGCGATAGTAGAATGCATTAAAGATAATCGCGGAAACGGATACATTTGGCATACAACAGGGTCAGGAAAAACACTTACTTCTTTTAAAGCTTCGACCCTTCTTAAAGAAAATAATGATATTCATAAATGCCTATTTGTCGTAGATCGAAAAGACTTAGATCGTCAAACGAGAGAAGAGTTTAATAAATTTCAAGAAGGCTGTGTAGAGCAAAACACTAATACCGGAGCCCTGGTAAAGAGACTTCTTTCTGATGATCATGCTGATAAGGTAATTGTAACAACCATTCAAAAGTTAGGAATTGCTCTTAGCGAAGGAAAGTGGAAAGATAAACTGCAGTCACTAAGTTCAAAACGTATCGCCATTATTTTTGATGAATGTCATCGATCACAATTTGGAGAAAATCATAAGGCAATAAAGGAATTTTTTCCCAAAGCCCAGCTCTTTGGTTTTACTGGAACACCAATCTTTGAGGAGAATGCTACTTATAAACAAGTTGATGGCAATGAAGCGACTTATAAAACAACAACAGATATTTTTGAAAAGGAACTCCACTCATACACTATCACCAACGCAATTGATGATCGTAACGTCCTTCGCTTTCATATTGACTACTATAAGCCTGAAATCGAAACCGATGCCAAACAAAAGATTAAACCTAATGAAGCAGTATCTAAAGAAGCTGTGGTTCGAACAATACTAGAGAAACATGATAAAGCTACCAATAACCGTAGGTTTAATGCCGTCCTTGCTACATCATCAATTAATGATGCCATTGATTATTATTATTTATTCACTGAACTTGAGAGCGAAAAATGCAAGTCCAATGAATCTTATGTTCCTCTAAATATTGCTTGTGTATTTTCCCCACCCGCCAATGAAAATCAAGATGTGAAGCAACTTCAAGAGGATTTGCATCAGGAGAGAGTTGATAACGAAGTTGATCCAGATAAGAAAAAAGAAGCTCTGGCAATTATCATGGATGACTACAATGCTCTTTTTGGAACGAATCATAGTGTGAATGAGTTTGACTTGTATTATCAAGACATACAAAAACGAATTAAAGACCAAAAATACTCTATTCAAGAGTTACCCAAAAAAAGCAAAAGTGGTCATAAAACAAGAATTGATATCGTTATTGTCGTAGACATGCTTCTAACAGGATTTGATTCCAAATATCTAAACACCCTCTACGTTGATAAAAACCTTAAATACCATGGACTAATTCAAGCATTCTCAAGAACAAACCGAATTTTGAACGATACGAAGCCCTATGGAAATATTTTAGATTTTAGAAGTCAGCAGAACGTCGTTGATGATGCTATTAAGTTGTTTTCAGGAAAAAGAGGCAATCAGGCCAAAGAGATATGGCTTGTTGAACCAGCTCCAAAAGTTATCGAAAAGCTAGAAGAAGCTGTAAATGACTTAGAATGCTTTATAAAGGAACACAACCTCCCATACAGGCCTGATTCAGCTCACAAACTTAAAGGTGACGAAGCTCGGGCCGAATTTTTGAATAAGTTTAAAGAAGTTCAACGTCTTAAAACACAACTCGATCAATACACCGATCTAACTGAAGAACAGAAACAAAAGATCGACGAACGTGTACCAGAAGAAGACTTACGTGGATTTCGTGGAGCCTATCTTGAACTTGCAAAAAGATTCAAGGACCAACAGGCGAAAGCTGATCCAGAAAGCGAACTAGCGCAACTCGATTTTGAATTTGTTTTGTTTTCCTCAGCGATAATTGACTATGACTACATTATGAAGCTTATCTCTCAATACACTCAAGGAAAAACAAAGCAGAAAATGTCACGTGATCAATTAATAGGTCTATTGACTGCAAATTCAAATTTCATGGAGGAGCGTGACGATATCATTGCATACATAAATTCTCTAAAGATTGGTGAAGGATTAACAGAAGAAGAGATAAGTAAAGGTTTTAAAAAATTCAAAGATCAAAAGATGAAAGCTGAAATAACAGCAATTGCAACTAAGCATGGCCTACATCCCGATACACTTTTTAAATTCGTTGAAAGCATTATAGATCGCATGATTTTTGATGGAGACAAGCTCAGCGACTTAATGGAGCCATTTGAACTCGGATGGAAAGACCGGACAAAGAAGGAGGAAGCATTGATGGAAGATTTGATTCCACTTTTCAAGAAGCTGGCGAATGGACGTGAGATTTCAGGATTGGCTGCGTATGAGTAAGGGAATTAATAAAAATTCGGTGCCAAATTTGAGGTTTCCTGAGTTTAAGAAGGATTGCGATTGGAAAGAAGTCATAATGAGGGATGTTTTTTCTATTTTTCAAGGGTTCGCTTTTTCAAGTAGTGATGCCAGGCCAGAAGGATGTCGTTGGCTCAAGATTACAGATGTAGGAATACAAAAAATGAATCATGAAACTCAATCCTACTTACCAATCAACTTTAAGCAAAAATATGAGAAATTTATTGTTAGGGAGGGTGACTTTGTAATGGCCTTAACAAGGCCGATCCTTGGCGATGAGCTAAAAATTGCAAAAGTTGATGCTGTTTATGATCAGGCACTCCTTAATCAACGCGTAGGGAAATTAGTGACAAATAATATTTATTCATTTGTTTTCTATCTCCTGCAGAGAAAAGATATCATAAAACAAATTGGAAAAAACATTGCAGGTAGAGAACCTCCAAACCTTTCAAGTAAGCATATCGACGATATTAAAATTTTAGTGCCTAAATTAGATGAGCAGCAAAAAATTGCAGATTGTCTTTCATCACTTGATGATCTGATTGCTGCTCAAAACATTAAAGTTGAAAATCTTAAAAATTATAAAAGAGGTCTTCTTCAGCAACTCTTTCCTATAGACGGTGAAGCAGTTCCTCGTTTGCGTTTCCCTGAGTTTAAGAAGGATGGGGACTGGAAAGTAAAAAAACTTGGTGAGTTTTGCAATGTCTTAATGTGCAAGCGTATATTTGCAGAACAAACAAATCCCTCAACTGGGGTCCCCTTTTATAAAATTGGCACTCTTGGTGGGAAGCCTGATGCTTATATTAGTAAGGAGCTGTTTAATGAATATAAGTCTAAATACAATTATCCTCGAATAGGTGAGGTTTTAATTACTTGCAGTGGTACCGTTGGCAAGTGTCTTCCTTTTGACGGGGAAGACTCATATTACCAAGATTCAAATATCGTTTGGATTGACAATCCAACCACTGAGCTAAGCAATGATTTTCTGCATATTTTAATACAAAATATTGACTGGAGCCACTTGAGCTCAACCACAATTACTCGAATTTATGGCCCAGATCTTAAAAACCTATCACTTACCTTTCCAGACAGCGCAGAAGAACAAGATAAAATAGCGAAATGCATAGTCTCAATTGATGAATTAATCCTGTCAGAGAGCAATAAGACTGTTCAACTAGAAGAACATAAGAAAGGCCTCCTTCAACAGCTGTTTCCTTCAATCAATACTGAATCAAAAGGGGAAAGCTGATGTCTTTAGAGGGAATTGCAAATTCAATTAAAGATCTCAACAAGAATATAGTGTTAGTGTACGCATTCAATACTACTGGAAAGACGCGATTATCTACAGCTTTCAAAGATGCCACTAAAGATGAAGACGGGAAACACATGGGCGTTTATTACAACGCATATAGTGAAGACTTGTTTGTTTGGGACAACGACATTGAAAACAATGAGGGTAACGTTCAACTGACTATTAAAGAAAGTAGCCTTAATAGACTCCACGCTTCATTCACAGAGGAAGAAGTGATGAAGAAATTGGAGCAATATAAGCCTAGATATAATTTCTTTTTTAAGGTTCATGAAGACTCCCAAAAGGGATTTGAGGCTATTTCATTTCACCTACAAGGAAACACTGAACAAAAAATAAAGATTTCTCGCGGAGAAGAGCGCATTTTTGTTTGGTGCTTGTTCTTGACTATGTTTGAAGTTGAAGGATGGGCCGACGAACAAAATGCTCACTTCTTTATCGATGATCCGGTTTCAAGCCTAGATGATCACAATATTTTTATTACAGCATCTACCTTATATGAACTAATTGAAAAACACTACGAACATAGAAAAATAATTATTACTACTCACCACATAGGTCTTTATTCAATACTATCGAATTGGCTAACAAAAGGTGAAAAAGCTGACAAATACAAGAGTAAGACAAAGCAGTTTATTCTAAATCGAAAAGAGGAAACGCTAACCCTTGATCCTATTAAGAATAGTGTATTTCTGTATCATCTTCACTTGTTGCAGACTCTAGATAAAGCGATTCAAGAAAACGAACTTGTAAGCTTTCATTTCGCCTTACTAAGACAAGTGCTTGAGAATATTGCTTCATTTCTAGGTGTAGGGCAATTTTCCTATGTATTAAAACAAATTGGAATTGAGGATGAAGGTGAGATCGCAAAAATACTTAATGTTCTCGCTCATGAAAAAGTCTATCGTTACCAGACAGAAAAAATGACACCTGACAACGATTCATTATTTAAAGATATTTTTGAAAAACTAAAAGACAAATACCAGTTTGTTTTGCGAACGGAGTAATAGATATGACAAGGGATCAATTTAATCAACAGTTAGGAAGGACTTTATGGGCAATTGCAGATGACCTTCGTGGCTCTATGAATGCCGATGATTTTAGAGACTATATGCTATCATTCCTTTTCTTGCGGTATCTATCAAGTAACTACGAAGAAGCTGCACAAAAGGAACTGGGGAAGGATTATCCAAAACTTAAAGAAGGCGAAAAGCAAAATCCATTATCTATCTGGTAGAACAACAATAAAAAAGATATTGCTAACTTCGAGAAACAAATGCGCCGAAAGGTTCATGATGTAGTTCAGGCTGACTTTTTATGGTCCAACATTGCCGAACTTGCTCGTACTCAAAATGGTGAACTTCTTAGAACTTTAGAGAAAGGTTTTAAGCACATTGAAAATGAATCCTTTGAAAGCACATTCCAAGGGTTATTTTCTGAAATTAATTTAAACTCAGAAAAACTTGGAAAAAAATATGAGGATAGAAATAAAAAACTTTGTACTATCGTTTCTAAAATTGCAGAAGGTATCGCTCAGTTCTCTACGGACAGTGATACTTTAGGTGATGCATATGAATACCTAATAGGTCAATTTGCAGCAGGGTCAGGCAAGAAAGCTGGTGAGTTTTATACCCCTCAAGCAATGTCTACAATCTTATCGAAGATTGTGATCTTAGACAGTCAAGACCCTTCCAGGGGACCTAAAAAGAAGTTAGATAGGGTTTTAGACTTTGCCTGCGGTTCAGGATCATTACTCTTAAACGTTAGAAATCGAATGAGAGATAACAAGGGAAGTATTGGTAGAATATTTGGTCAGGAAAATAATATAACAACATACAATCTTGCGCGTATGAATATGCTCCTCCATGGTCTTAAAGATACTGAGTTTGAAATTCATCACGGCGATTCACTGCTTAACGATTGGGATTTGCTTAACGAAATGAATCCCTCCAAAAAAATCGAATGTGATGCCATCGTCGCTAACCCACCATTTAGTCTTAGATGGACTCCCACTGATGCCTTAAATGATGATTTTAGATTCAAAAATTACGGTTTAGCCCCAAAGTCTGCGGCTGATTTTGCTTTTTTGCTTCATGGGTTTCATTTTTTGTCAGAAGAAGGAACGATGGCCATTATCTTACCTCATGGGGTTTTATTTCGTGGAGGAGCAGAGCAAGCCATCCGTAAAAAGCTTCTGCAAGATAATCACATAGACACAGTCATTGGGCTTCCACCAAACCTATTTTACTCAACAGGAATTCCTGTCTGTATCCTAGTTCTTAAAAAATGTAAGAAATTCGATGACATCTTATTTATTAATGCCAGTGAGCATTTTGATAAAGGCAAACGTCAAAATCAATTATTACCAGAGCACATTGATAAGATTGTAAATACCTACAAAGAGAGAAAGGAAGAAGCTCGCTACTCAAAACGATTTTCAATCGATGTGATTGAAAAAGAACATGATTTTAATTTGAACATCTCACGTTACATATCGACAGCTAAAGCTGAAGAAGAAATAGATCTTAACGAAGTTCATTCCCAGCTAATGGACATAGATAAAAGGATTGAAAAATCGAGAAAGGTTCATAATCAGTTTCTGAAAGAACTTGGCTTAAAATCTATATAGATTGAGGAAATTTATGGCAAATAAAGTCACAGAAGAAAACTTTGAATGGGAATATGAACCACATCTTGTTACTGACCAGTTGGGACGAGAAAAATATTCTAAACCAGTAACGGCTCTCCTAGAATTAATCTCCAATTCTTTTGATGCTAAAGCTGAAAGGATTGACATTAATCTACATGAAAACCAGCTTGGCGGAATAGAAAAGGTTTCTGTTTCTGATAATGGCCTAGGAATTTCACCCGAAGTATTCAATGAACGCTTTAAAAAGGTCGGAGTAAAACCTAATTCTTACGGTGTAGGTCAGTTTGGTAGATTTGGCCTAGGACGATTTTCTGTATTTAAACTGGGCTCAAGGAGCGAATGGTCTTCGGTTGCAAAAAATGGATCAAGCTATGTTGAGTTATCATTCTCTATGGTTGAAGACCACTCTCAACGGCTAGTCAGAACTTCAACAACGACTAAAACGAAGACTGGAACAATTGTCGAAATATTCAACCTCTACGAAGATGTTTTAAAGAAATTATCTCCCAGCCAATTAAAAAATGAAATCATGCTAGGTTTCTTGGTTTATTTACTAGCTCATCCAAAGAAGAGCATTTTTTTGAATGGTGAAAAACTATCTGCAGATGATCTAATTGACAAGAATGAGTTAGTTGAGGACGAACTAGAGATTGATGGAGATAAAGTAAAAGTCTCAATTCGTCATATTTTGACGAAAAGAAGTTTATCTAAGGAAAAACTGTTAAATAATTTTCTTTTCTTTGGCGACGGTAAATTATGTCGTTCACAGAAAGTCGAGAGCAGGTGTCCTGCTAACTACCTAGCCCTAGTAGACTCCCCACACATATCACAGCTATTACAAAGCAATCGAGAGTCTATTGCCGAGATGGATGCGGGGTTTAATTCAATTGTCGAATGGGCCTGCTCAAAGATTGACCAATATCAGGAAGAGATTAAACTGTCTTCTGCCAGAAGTTTTTTAGAAGAAGCTAGAGGACAAGAATTTTATCCGTACCCTAGCTCTTATATTTCCCCACAAGGTGCAGCCAAACAAGCAATCTATGATGTTGCTCTAGAAAAAATAGATGAGCATATAGACCTTGGGAAACTTCCCAAGAAAACTCAAGCTGTGATATTTAATTTATTAAATCGTGCAATGAGCAACTCCAATATCTTAGAAGTGCTTTCTGAGGTAGCAAAGCTATCTGATGAAGACTTCGACAAGTTCAGACGTGTTCTGGAAAAAACAACTTTAGAGCAAATTATAAGGCTTGGAGACGAAGTTACTCGAAGACTAGAATTTCTAAATTCTCTGCATGAAATTATTTATGGCGATATCTCTAAGAAAATTGCAGAAAGAAAACACCTACATAAGATTCTCGAACAACACTGTTGGATTTTTGGAGAGCAGTATCAGTTAACTACTAGTGATAAGTCATTTAGAACTATCATATCCAAGCAAAGAGAAAATTCTGGTTTACCAAAATCGGATGATGAGTCTTTAAAAAATATAAAAGAATACAAGTTGATCCCTGACCTTTTCATGACAGCCACAAGGTCATTCCCCATAGATCCTAAAAATCATAATTTGATTGTTGAGCTTAAGGCTCCAGCAGTAAATCTTACCAGTGTAGAAGTGGCCCAAATTAAAAAATATGCAAATGTAGTTCGAACAGCTCCTGAACTTTCACAAATATCCGCTGCGTGGGAATTATTCTTAGTATCCTCTGACTTAAATGACGATGTTGAAGCTGAGCGTACTCAGCAAAACAGGCCAGTCGGTCTAATTTTTGAGCAGGCAAACCTTAAGGTTTGGGTTTTTAAATGGTCTGAACTCATTCAAAAAAAGAAAGATGAAATGCAGCTCGTACGTGATCATTTAAAAATGAAGACCGATGAGTTAGCAGTGTCTGAGGATCTCAAGAAAGAGTTCCCATTTCTTAATGAGGCGAATGTTTAGTGGCAAGTAAACCAACTCTCCTCTCCAAAACGAAAATTATGCGAGGCTACCAATGCCTAAAAAGCATTTATCTAACAATTCATCATAAAGAGCTTGAGCCTCCTGTCGGTCCAGAGTTACAGGCTATCTTTGACCAAGGAAATATTGTTGGTGCTGAAGCTCGAAAGCAATTTCCAAATGGTATTTTGATTGATAATCCTCCTTGGGATTTTTTTGGATCATTAAAGAGAACCCGTGAACTGTTGAAAGAAGAAACTGATGTCATTTTTGAAGCTGCATTTGAATATAAGGGTTGTTATGCCCGAGCTGATATCATTGTGTATTCAAAAGATACAAAGCGATGGTCTATATACGAGGTAAAATCGACGACAAAAGTAAAAGATGAACATTTGGACGATGTTGGCCTCCAAGCTTGGATTATGGCAAATGCAGGCCTTCCAATTGAAAAAATTTGCATAATGCATTTAAACAACGAGTGTCGATATCCAAATCTAAAAAATCTGTTTACGGAGGTAGATGTCACTGATGAATTAAGAAAACAATACAATGATATCCCACCAAAACTTACTGAAATATTTAAAACTATAAGAGATGAATCTATCCCTGATATAGATATTGGACCTCATTGTGACTCACCTAATGAGTGTCCATTTAAATCCCATTGCTGGGGAGAAAAAAATATTCCACCGAATAGTGTCTTTAACTTGCCAAATGTTAGAGATAAAAAATGGGATTTATATAAAGAAGACATTTTAAATCTAGATGATTCTCGATTAACTGATTTAACTCCCGTTCAAGAACGTGCTGTTAGCGTATATAAATCTAAAAAAAGATTTATTGATAAAGATGGAGTTAAAAATGCATTGGCTAGTTGGAAGTTCCCCCTTGTGTTTTTGGATTTTGAAACCATTAACCCGGCAATTCCTAGATATGAGAATACTGGTCCATATCAACAAGTCCCATTTCAGTTTAGTGCGCATATCTGGGAGTCACCAGATGCCGATTTAACTCATCAGGAATATCTTCATATTGATGCGAGTGATCCACGGCCTAATTTAATTCCGTTACTTCTCAATGCATGTCAGGGCGATGGAAATATCGTTGCATATTATTCTTCTTTTGAATCCCGAAGGATCGCAGAATTAGCTGAGTTTTCTAGCGAGCATAGAAAATCTCTTGAAGCCTTGATTGAACGGTTTGTCGATCCACTTCCGTTATTTAGGGAGTTTGTTTATGACATTAATTTTGAAGGTTCATTTAGTTTGAAAACCGTTGCGCCATCTATATTGGGTGAGACCCAATCTTACCAAGGAATGATAGTTGCCGATGGTTCAGCGGCACAAAGAGCATTTGAGGAAATCATTAACCCTGAAACCAATGAAGAGCGTAGAAATGAGCTAATCTCCGCATCTCTTGAGTATTGTAAGAAGGATACATTGGTAATGGTTGACCTTGTTAAGTGGCTGATGAATCTATAATACAACGCAATGCATGATACATCAGCTAAAAACAAAAGCCTTCTCGCCCTCATCAGTCTACAAACAGAGACTCATAAAAAAATATAGAGACTTTTAAATAAAAATCATTATACACATGGACTCGTATTTTATGGGGGTCCATTGAAGGCAAATTTCAAAATTCTTTTAGTTGAAGATATGGCATCGTTTCGAGAAGCCGTGAAGAGGCTTCTGGGAGTCTATAACGATGTCGATGAGGCAGCTGACTTAGATTCTGCCAGGACTTTACTTCACAAAGGTAACTATGATGTCGTTGTCCTCGATAAGGGATTACCTGATGGAGATGGGATTGATCTAATCCCTGAAATAAAATCTCTTAGCCCCAATACTGTTGTAATTGTTCTCACATCAGATTCAGATTTCAGTGCGGTAAAACATTGTATTGCTCAAGGTGCAGATGACTATGTAGTAAAATCTGAAAATGTTGTTCCAGATTTATTAGTGCGAATTCCTGTCACTGTTTCGAGAGCTGCCTCTGGACGACGCTTACGAAGTCTAGAAGATCAAGTGCGAGAGGCCTTTAAATATGAAATCGTGGGAAAAGCAAAATCCACTATTGAACTTAGAGAAACAATTTTAAGTTTAAAGGGTTCCGGGGCACACGTTTTAATCACTGGTGAAAGTGGCACTGGCAAGGAACTGATAGCTAGAAGATTAAATGCAGTTGATGATGATGGAAAAAGACCATTTGTAGCCTTAAATTGTGGAGCCATTTCGGAATCTTTAATTGAAAGTGAATTGTTTGGTCACAAGAAAGGTTCGTTTACTGGTGCCCTTCAAGATCGTCCTGGCAAATTTGAACTAGCTCACAATGGAGACCTCTTCTTAGATGAAATTGGTGAAATGCCTTTGTCGGCACAAGTAAAACTGCTAAGAGCCATCCAAGAGGGTGAAATCACAAGAATTGGCGATTCTCGTGTAATCAAAGTTAAGTGCAGAGTAATAGCGGCAACCAATAGGAACTTAGAAGAACTTGTTGGTGAAGGAAAGTTTAGAGAAGACCTCTATCATAGGCTTAATGTTTTTCGGATCGCTACAAAACCTCTTAGGCAACGCAAAGAGGATATAGCAGATCTTGCAAAACTATTTGTTCTGCAAGTAGGAGATTCTAGTTTTTCAATTAATGATGCAGCTCTTCGATCATTGGAACACTATGACTGGCCTGGGAACATCAGAGAATTGAGAAATACAATAGAGCGTGCAATTATTATGGCAAGAAAACGTGGTTCACGGATTGTAGCCTTTGACGACATAATTGTGCATGGGCCACCCGAGAGTAACAGCACTCGAATGAAAAAAATTGAAGCATGCTTGCCATCTGATTTGTCTAACCTTACTCCGAATCAATTTAAGGAGTTTTTACTCACAGTAGAGCGTGAGTATTATAAAGCGGCTCTTGAGCTTACAAATGGGAGCGCTGTTGACCTTGCAACTCGTATTGGTCTTGGTCGCAGTACTATTTTTAAATATTTAAAAAAATGTGGAATTAATCATGAAGGTCAACGAGTAAATGGTCCCAAAGTTGAGACTGATTTCTCAAAATTTGGACTGCCAAAAACTCAGATTACAAGGAATTTACAATGAAAATGATTTTATTTTGCATTTCAATTTTCTTGTGTGTTTCGCAAGCAAACGGAGGTGAAATTATGGCTACAGCCGAAGATGTAATTAGGATAATGGATCTAAAGCCATTGCCTGAAGAAGGTGGATATTATCGAGAAACCTATCGAAGTAACTATGGACGAAATACGGCGCAAACATTTGGAACAGGTGGAGCCTCAGAAAGAGACCTATCCACTGCAATTTACTATTTAGTTTCCGAAGGAAGTTTTTCAGCTATACATAGAATTACCAGCGACGAAATTTTTCATTTTTATAGTGGTGATCCAATTGAGATGCTACAAATTGATGAAAATGGCAAAATGACCATTACAATTATGGGGTCCGACGTTTTAAATGGCGAGGTTCCTCAAGTTGTTGTCCCAAGAGGTGTATGGCAGGCTCTTAGGCTTGTTGATGGTGGAAAATGGGCACTTTTGGGAACTACAGTTTCACCAGGTTTTGAGTTTGAAGACTTTGAAGTTGGCACAAGAAAACAAATGCTAGAAGCATTCCCACAACATAGAGAAAACATCATTAGATTTACAAGGGATGAACATGAAAAGGCTCACTAATGACGTTTTCAAGAAAGGTCTTTTTTGCAGTTCTTGTAACTACATTAGTTGTTGGGTCTGCAATCATTTTAACTACCTTTAGATATGTAAGAGAGCAAACTTCAGAAACATTTGTTTCTCGATACACTGTTTTTTCAAAGGTGTTGGGTGACACTCTTACTCGTTTAGACCTACAAACAGAATCTCTCATGCTTAATGCCGCACAAGTAGTAAGCGGATTGGATGCTGAGAAAGGTCTGTTGTCTACAGAAGAACTAAAAGATATCCGTTCTCAGCTCAATGTTACTCATATATTTGTAGTCGATTCCGCAGGAAACTTTATTAGATCAACAAATGAAGACCCGAGCCTTATTCCAAACGCCTATTCGTTTTGTCCAGCATATGAAAATATGATAGTTGGTGATGTTAAAACGGATTCTACGCCCATCATTCACCCACAGCCTGAACCAAAGCCCTACAAATTTTTGTTTGTTCCTAATAGATCTCGCACTAGGCTTTTAGAAGTTGGAGTGCGAATTGATTTTATCGCAAAAACTTTAACAGAAGCTTTGGGATCTGACCCAAACGTATTATCAATGGCAGTTTATGATCCGAATGGAACTTCATTTGGGTCATTCACCGCCAAAGAATACAAATTTATTGAAAAGAAGATTAGTATTCCAGAGGTATTACCTGCGGTTGTAGATGACGGTAATACATTTAGAGTTTACACGAAAGTAACATCGAGCCATCCCAAGTGTTGTCAGTGTGATATATCTGGGACATCAAAAAATGGTGAATACTACTATGTATTAGAGTCTGTAGTTTCAAAGCATGAGTTATCGGCTCTAATGGCAAAAACAAAGACAATATTCATTACTTTAGGTCTTGCCATAATTTTATTGTCTGCATTTTTTGGAAAATTCTTAGTTGGAAAACTTGTTAGAAACATTGAGCTTGCTGCTGAAAAAATTAGAGCCATTCGTCGGGGTGATGATGTTGAGGGGCGATTAAACATCAAAGGCAATGATGAGGTTGCTTTTTTAACTAAGGAATTTGATGGATTGTTAGACGAGCTTAATGAGTCGCAAAAGAAGGTTGTTGAATCCGAAAAAGTAGAAGCAAAAGTTCAACTTGCCCGTGAGGTAGGCCACAATATCCGTTCTCCAATTATAGCTATTGAAATGATGTTGCCGACAATGTTTGGCCTGCCAAAACAAGCTAAGAACGTACTAAAAAATGCTGTTCAAGAAATCAAATCGTTGTCGGAAAAATTATCTGAAACAAATAAAGAATTTGTCTTAGATATGAAAGGACAGCAAGCGGAAAACAACTTGGTATTGCTCCCAGTTCTTGTCGATGAAGTAGTACAGCAGAAAAAAATTGAGTACTCTGGGAATTTAGATTTAGCGATTGAGTTTAAGAATAAATGTAAAATTAGCGAAGGTTTTGTAACGATTGCTCCTTCAGAGCTTAAATCGGTTATCTCAAATTTAATAAATAATGCAGTTGAGGCGTATGGCTCTTCTGGTGGTGTGATATCAGTTGAAGTGGAAAGTTCAAACAGTTCATGTCTCGTTACAATATCTGATAGTGGGATGGGAATACCAAAGGAATACATTGGTCGATTAGGAAAAGAAAAAATTACTTTTAAAGGTGGCTCAGGTAGAGGTTTAGGGCTGCCCCATGCTGTAGATTTTGTTGAAGAGAACAGTGGCAAACTAGTAATAAAGTCTGAAATTGGAGTGGGTACAAAAGTTACAATAACTTTGCCTCGCTTTAAAGAGGATGAGTCTAATTTGGAAAATATAAATTATGAGAGTTTAATATGACAATTGAGCAAGAGTGGTTTACCACAGAAGAAGCCGCTGAGTATCTTCGGATAAGTCCTGCATCACTTAGAAACATGACAAGTAATGGTCTGATGCCTTATTACAAGATAGGTAAAAGAAATCGATACCTTAAAGAAGAGCTTAAAAAATTATTAATGACCCAGAAAAGAGGGCCCAAAAATGAGTCTTCAGAAAAGATAGTTAGCCGCTGGGGCAACTATTTTTAATAAATGAGAATATATGGAATGAAAAAAGACCTTACGAGAAAACTTAATGTAGAAATAGATTTGGGTATCACTAAAGAAACCCAAGTAGTTTATTTGCTTGCGGGTATTCGTAAAATACTAGAGCAGTCAGAAGATTCAATGAATTTCGGTCACCTCAAGTTCTACTGCGATTGGGTACTTCACTCTCGATTAACGGGACCTCCAGCCCGCAAGGTTGTACAAATACTAGAAGACATTTACAAATGTATGAAAAAAAATGAGCGTGTACCGGATCAAACAGATGCAATGCTTCTCATACAATTTGAACTTCTTAAACAAGAACTTTCCGCTTTTCTACAAAAATTCGATCTTAAAGACTTCACACAAAGTACAAATGCTTGGGTAGTTTTCATATATCTCTACTCTAGAGTGGTTCAAGATTGTCCGTTGGAAATGCCTTCAAATGTACCATTTGATATCAAGAAAATTGTAGTCCGTTTGGAAACCGCCAAAGATTTGATCGATGACCACTTACCCTATAAGGTGAACTGGAATTTTGAGGCGAAAGTAGATCTGCCCCCTGCTCAGTATTACATTCTCAATTCATATTCAGTGGCCGAGATAGGGCGACTTTGAATATACTCTTTATCAATTAATATTTTTCTCTTTTTCGCTTTTCTCTGACTCGATATAAAGAGCCACAAGACTTAGAGCACCACTTTCTATTTGGTAGTCCAATAAAAAACTTTCTACAATCCTCAAGATGACAACGTTTTAAATTTTCTAAGGCTCCAATCGCAAGTAAATGAGAAATCACATAAGCAGTTTTTAAATCCGGATGTTTTAAGCTGGTGGCATCAGCGACTTCTCTCCAGTAAGGCGGCCCTTTTTTTGAGTGCATCAATGCACGGCGATATTCGATATGTGAAATTCGCTTGTTTAGGTCATTTACAATTTCTTTTGTGATGCCCTTTTCGACGAATTGTTCAAACCATTCATAAACAATAATGTCTGAGAGTTCTTTCCAAGATAATTTTTTGGTCTTAGTTTCTTCATTTATTACCGCTTCATTGGCCGATTTTATCAAATTTTTAACGTCATCGGCTCCCCAGCCAATAAGTTGGCCCTCCTGAAAGAGTAATATGGGTCCGTGTTGCGCTTTTTTCAAAAAATAGCCCCCTTGAAGGTGTTACGGGTTTTATGTTCATATCACGTTACATCTCCCGATCAAGGGGGAATGGGAGGTAAAATGAAATTTGCGCTTATAGACGGAGAAAAAAGAGAGGCAGAAAGAGGAATAAATGGAGTTTGTCTGGGTTGTGGGCAACTAATGCGCCCAGTATGCGGGGCAATTAGAGTAAGACATTGGCGGCACAAAGTGGATTGTGATTGTGACCACTGGTGGGAAAATGAGACTGAATGGCATAGAGAATGGAAGGGCTATTTCCCCTCAGAATGGCAGGAGGTCAGGCATAAAGACTATGCCACTGGTGAATGGCATATTGCAGACGTTAAAACAGATAGAGGTTATGTTCTTGAGTTTCAGCACTCTTTTTTAAAGTCAGAAGAGCGTAAGGCTCGCAACGATTTTTACGGAGAAAATCTTGTTTGGGTTGTAGATGGGACGAAAAGGAAAAAGGATAGATCAAGTTTTGATGCTGCATTAAAAGAGACGAAACAAATGATACCAAACACTTCGATAGTTAAACTTTCCGCTTTTGTTGGGGATTGTCCTTTATTGCGGGATTGGTCTGATTGTAATGTGCCAGTGTTTTTTGATTTTGGTTCTGATGTTCCTTTGTGGTGTCTTATGCCAAAAACAGCAAAAAAGTCTCAATACATTTTTCCGTATCTACGACAAAATTTTATTTCTCTTCATAATGGTTTGTTGAATGGAAAATGTTTTTCCGATTTTAATACTCTCTTGTTTAGCAAAATCTTTGCACATGAAAATCCTGAATTGGTAGTTGCGGCTAAGCACAGTCAAATTCAGTCAAAACAGCCGCCCATTGTTAGGCGGCAGATTATGGTTCCTCGGCTTAGTCTGAGAGATCTGAACTATTTGGTGCGCCCTCCGAGACGACAGTTCAAAAAATATAGAAAGTGAAGGCTCATCGAAAATGTTGGCTGGAAAGAGTTGGTATTTACATCCGATATGTGTAAACTAAATCCGTAGAATGGAGGTCATGCATTCCTAATTTGAAATATCTAATAATATTCTTCGCTGTCATAGGATTTTCTCCATTGTCAATGGGACTTACCTGCCGAAAGCCACTTACATTCGTTGCAAAATGCAATGTTGAATCCTGCGATTCTGGCTTTTTTGTTGCACGAAAAAGTTTGGGAGACTCATGCAAAACACGTTATGATCTACCAGAAAAAGTAAAAATATATAAACTTCAGGATTTTGAGCCATCTAAAGTTGGTCTTACTAACCTTGAAGATAAATATTTATCTTTAACCTTTCGGTGGGGATCGTGGATAGCCAAAGATCCTATACGAGAATCAAAGTGTTTTAAGGTTCTAGAAAATGATAATGTTGAAGTTCTATGTGAACCAAGGGATTACGAAGTATCTTGGTTAGATTTTAACTCCTCTACAAGCATTGAAACAGTAATTGATTCCTTCAAATCTGCACAAGACGATCAAAAATTAAAATTTCTTGTTAAAAATGTACTCACATGGGTTTTTGTACTGATTTTTGGAATGTTCGTTGTTTTTAATTTTAACAATCCAAAAATGAAGTATGTTTTAGTTATATCAACAGTAGCCTCTTTTGTAGGTTTCTTTTATGCAGCAGCACTATATCTTTCAAGATGGTATATAATGGCTGCATTTCTAATTTTTTTGATCTCGTTTGCATCAGGAGTTGTTAAAGTAACTAAATATTTTCTACAGAAACGCAAAACAACTCAAAAAAAATAAAACTGGTTGTACCAACGAGAAGATCTTGTTCACATGTTAGT
>JAGRAA010000083.1 GCA_020435185.1 Bdellovibrionales bacterium
TTCAGACCTCACTGCTGATGAATGCCCAAAGATTGAATTTTTAGATCAAAGTAAGCAATACATTAAACTCACAGTCTCAGATAACGGCATGGGAATTTCACAAAGCATATTGTCTGATATATTTACACCTTTCTTTACGACAAAGCCGACTGGCAAGGGCACTGGTTTAGGGCTAAGTATGGTTTACGGAATAGTCAAAGGTCTTAACGGTCATATAACGGTAGATTCTAAAGAAAATGAAGGAACAAACTTCACTATTTATATCCCTTCTTTAGCAGAAGTCAAAAATGAAAGCCTTTCTGGAAAAGAAAATTCTTCAGTACCATTCCAGTCAAATTTTTTATTAAATAAAAATATTTTAATTGCTGAAGATGACCAAGAAACTTTAAGTTTTTTAAAAGATTTTATTTCTCTCTTTCAAGGACAAACTCTTTGTGCCTCTAGCCGCGGAGAAGAAATTAAACTCTTCAACGAACATAAAGGATCGATAGATCTCATCATTTCTGACATCAGTATACCTCTCAAAGACAGCTTAAGCGACTATAGTCAAATTCAAGCTGTATCTCCAGGTCTTCCTATTATTTTTTTGGTAGACCCAGAAGATCAGCTCCAAAAAGATGGAAACTTCAAAAATTTACCTTATGCTTACTTTATAACTAAACCTATAGATTCCCAGCAGCTATTAAGGTCATTAGCCTCTTACTTTAGAAACCCTTCTGAACATAAAGCTGTAGCTTGATTCTCAAACCGTTTGTTCTGAAAAGTACTCGTTTAGGCTCTTAATTAAGATTGTGTATTATTAAGCTCTCACCTTAGTTGTCTCTAGTTTTTTACTGGCACTAAAGGTAAATTGAGCTCCTTGACCTTCTTCGGAAACCACCCAAGCCTTTCCTCCGTGGAGTTGAGCGATTCTAGAAACAATAGCCAATCCAACCCCAGTTCCTTCGTTCTGACCATCAACTTCTAATCTCTGAAAAAGACCAAAAATTCTTTCATGATAATTTGGATGAATACCTTTGCCATTATCTTGAACACATATTTGGTAATCATTCTCACTCTCGCTGTAATAAATTTTAATTTTTGGAGAGGGATTAGAAATTCCATACTTTAGGGCATTTCCAATAAAATTATCTAGAACCTGACGAATACATTTAGGGTCCGCTACAATCTCAGGAAACTCATCACTGGCTTCTACCTGAACACCATTCTCTCTAATTTCAGCCTGAAATCCATCAACAGTCTCATTAACCAAAGCGGTTAAATTTACTCTTTGAAGTGCCAAATCCACCCGACCTACACGGCTCAATTCCAGTAAATCATTAATAAGATCCCTCATCCTGTTCTGAGATTTTTCGATCCTTTCAAGAGAACAAAAAACTTCTTCCATATTTCCTTTTTCCAAATCTTCCCTTAAAAAACCTATAAAACTGCTTCCTGTCACTAAAGGAGCCTTAAGATCATGTGAAACTGTATAGACAAACTGCTCTAACTCCTCATTCTTCAAGCGAACAGATCTATATGCATCTCTTAGCTCTTCTTCCATTTCCATTCTTAAAGAGATATCTAGAACAATTGCTACAATAAATAAACCCTCAGCGGTATCGATAGGCCCAATACCCACTTCAATAGGGATTTCCGATCCATCTTTTCTTAATCCTGTTAAATTTAAAGTGGCTCCCATTTTTCTTTGATAAGGGTTTTGAACATATTCTTTTCTATATTTAGGATGAACAGCCTTAAATCTTTCAGGAATTAACAATTCAACCTTTTTTCCGATAAGCTCTTCAATAGTATAACCGAACTGCCTCTCTAACTCCGAATTGCACATAGTGATATTTCCTTCAATATCAATCATTAGAATACCACTAGGAACCGATTCGACTATCCCCTGAAATTGCTCTTGTTCTTTCCTACGCTCAGTAAGATCCTGAGATACAAAACCAAATCCCTGCAACACTCCATAATCATCATAAAGAGCCTTTATTGCCATTCTGCTGTAAAAAGACTCTCCGTTCTTTCTTAATTTAAATCCTTCTGATTCATAAACGCCTTCCCTTTTGGCTATTCTCAAATCTGTTTGTGGAATTCCTTCTTGAATTTCCTCAGGAAGATAGAATCTACTGAAATTCGTGCCCATAACTTCGTCAGAGCTATATCCAAATAAATTTTTAGCGGCAGAATTCCAGCATTGAATGTTTCCTTCTGGCCCCAATACGAGAACTGCATAATCCTTTAATCCATCAACCAATAACTGAAATCTTTTTTCGCAATTCTTGCTAGGAGTTATATTTAAAAATGACACTACGGTGAAGGATTCATTTCCCACGGTCGATGAAGAAAATCCAAACAAGTACGTTCCCACTAAACCTTTTTTGTTAGCGGCATCTAGCTCAATCTCAATGAGATCCTTAGGTTTATCTAAAAAGCTATTATAATATTGAATAAATTTTGAACCATCTTTCTTGAGTCGACCAGGCCATAAAACATCAAGACTTCTCCCTATAATATCGGAAGGAGAGAATTTAAATAACTGCTCTGCTTTTGTATTCATGAGCAAAACAGTACGTTTTCTATCAATCACAAAAATTCCACAAGGCAAAGAATCAACAATTGTCTTTAAATCCGCTACTGAATGAGAATAACTTTCTTTTTTTGGAATAACGTCCTTTTGTTCCATATCTTTATGCTCCATCTTTAGTTATTACATTTTATAAAATTGATCATTGTGATAGCATTCGGTAATCGCCTTTACCAATTTTTCTTTTCTAATCGGTTTGGTTATATATCCAGAAAAACCGCACTCTTCAGCTTTATTTAAATTTTCTGCAAAAGCATTAGCTGACAAACCCAGAATCTTCAGCTTTCTTTGATGAGGAGATTTTAAAATCCTGACTGCAGTATCATAACCATTAAGTTCAGGCATCTCTATGTCCATTAATATCATGTCAAAGTTATCGCTATCCGATTTTTCGATGGCTTGCATCCCATTTTCAGCAAATTCCATTTGAAAGGGAAGATTAGCTAAATAAGCTCTTATCAGTTCTCGATTTTCTTCATCATCATCAACGACTAATATACTAAGTTCTTCTCCTTGAGAAAGAGTCTCTTTAGGGACTTCTTCAAGTTTATAAGTGGACTCCAAAAATTTATTTAAAGAGAAAGGCTTATATACTAAGTTATAAACACCTAATTGATGACACTTTTCTACATCCGACTCTCGGTGCACTGCCGGCATCAAAACGATCACCTTTTCCTTTGGATAAGTAAAATTCTTGTCCTCTAGGATCATAATGGCATTTTTATTAGGGTCCTGAATATCCAAAATGACAAAGTCATACTGTTGCTCACTACATTGTTTTACCAAATCATCTCCAGACCGCGCTAAATCAACCTTAGCTCCTGCCATTTGCAATTGACTTGAAAGCGTTTGCTTTTCCATGATTCCGTTGACCATGGCTAAAACATTACAATCCAACAAGACAGAGGGCTTTTCATATTCTTTTTGATCAGCACTCAAAGCAAGACTCACTTTTATTTTTGTCCCCACATGTGGGCTCGATTGAATGTCGATTTCGCCATGATAGTGATCTACAATAGCTTTAACTATAGATAAACCCAATCCTGTTCCTTTAAAAGATCTGGTAAGCCCTGATTCAGCTTGAAAAAAAGCATTAAACAATTGCTTTTTTTCATGTTCGGTAACGCCTTTTCCAGAGTCGGTAATGGTAATTTCCACA
>JAGRAA010000084.1 GCA_020435185.1 Bdellovibrionales bacterium
ATTCCCTTTTTGTTTTTTAGATAAGAAAGAGGAAGGGCTACTTTGCTAGGGGTGCCCTCTAGAACCTCTAGAGCTCTTCCTGCGTTGTCTAACATTTTTTTTAAGTTAGTTAAAGGCAATACTTTTAAGGCTAATTGAGCTAACTCATACTTTTTCTTGTTTAAAAAAACAATTTTATTTGAAATTTTGCCACATTCTTTTTTAATTATCTTTTTAGCGGCTCCGATAACTTCGTTTTCTCCGTAAAGGGCACCTGCCATTGCCCAGTCCGGTAAATCTTGCTTTTTAGCAAACTCAATGACATGTATCTCTTCCGAGGCTTTATCTTGAGACCAGTCAGTTTCGATCATAGCGAGCAGTCTTCTTTTGTTCATAAGATTTACGCCGCCGACTATGCCGTTAAGTTTTGTTTTTATATTTTTTACAGCAACTATACCGCTTTCAAAGTTTTCTTCGTCCAAAAAGACGACGAATTGAGTGACACTTTTTGGAGTTGGAACAAGAGCAATGGTCACCTCGACAACAATTCCAAGATTGCTTTGAGTGAAAATTCCATCTAGATAAGGACCAATGTTCCATTTAAAAATTTTGTCGACAGAGAATCCACCTAGTTCAGCTAAAGAGGAGTTGTATATTTCTCCGTTGGGCAAGATGGCTTTTAAAGAGAGAAGAGATCCGAAATGGTCTTCATGGGGAGTGATTCCGTATCCACGCTCTACCGCGTTTCCAAGTAAGCTTACGTCAGGACCAGCTCCAGTGGTTGGAACCATAAAATGATAATTATTTTTTTTCATATAGTTATAGAGATCTTGTTGGGTAACCCCTGGTTCAACTGTGACGTAATGTAAATCTTCATTGAATTCTAGTATTTTATTCATCTTCGACAAATCTAAGATAAGAACATTGTTTTCTACTGGTGATGCTCCTCCGTAGCCCCAGTTCTTTCCAGAACTAATTGCATAAAATAGAATATTTAATTCATTACAGATTTTTAGAATGGATTTGATTTGTTCTATATTTTCCGGATAAATTACCCCGACAATTTCTCTAAAAGATCCCAGGGTGTTGTTGCACCAATCCTGTAGAAAAATGCTTTCAGTATTTAAATTCTGGTCACCGACAATTTGTTTTAGTTGATGAATAGCTTCTTGTGACAAAAAATTATCTTCAGTGTTACTATCGTGCATCGAATTCTTCTTTCATTTTATCTAATTCAAAAATAGACCATTTGTTTTCTATAGACTGAGATAATTTTAACGCCTTTTCGTATTGTTGATAAAATCTTGATTTATTTTTTCTTAAGAAATAATAACCAGCTAACAAAGTGTTGTAATGAGATCGATAAGTGGGATGGTAAGGGATGCTATTGATGAGTTTTAGAAATTTTTTAAATTCTTTTGTTTTATGGGGATGTTCTTTTGCAATATCATATTTTAAATAACCGGCTATAACCCAATAAATACTAGATTCGGAATGTGTGTCTTTTGGTTTCATATTTAAAACCTCAAATCTTTTTATGATATCTTCTAAGGTGTGGTTAAGGATTTTCTTATAGCGTAATCCAATCATTAAATGACTTATGAAAAGAGTTAATTCCCATTTTTCATCTTTATCGGCGCTCATGACGGATTTAAAGTTTTGAACCATTTTAGAAACATTTATACTATAATTTAAGCAAATGGCTGGACCAATAGAGCACCAGTTTTTTTCATATCGTTCTTCTCTATCGAGTGAGAAAGCTTCAGGAAAAGAGTCATGTTTTAAATAGCTCAAAACATCTAATGCTTCTTGGTAGTGTCCTCTTGAAAAATAATTTGTACTAAGAGTTTGTACGGCAAGTCGAAGATCGAACATTTCTAACTTGTCCGCATATTTTTCAAGGGCTTCTTTAAAGAACTGAGCGGATAGAACCGGGTTGCTATTGTAATCGCACATTAGAGCCTGCCAGATTAAATATTTTCCTGTGCAGGATTCGATATTAAGATGGTTGGCAATTTCTCGTGTTTTTTTAATTAAGGATTGGCTCTTTGTTTTAAAGCCAATAAGGGCAAAAATACAAGAGCTTCCTCCATACCAGTTGAGCAACGGAAGGGAGGGACCAAGTTTTAAACAAATATCTTTAGAGGCTAATGAAGAGATTAAGAGGATGTATTTATGCCGTAAGTAATAAGCTGAAAGCCCCATTTCTTCGTACAAGTCGGCAAGCACAATGGATTGATCGATCTTTGATTGCCGTTTAAAATCAGCATTTAGATGATCCTGCTTTTTTGCAAGTAAATAAATTTTAATGAGTTCGAAAAGACTATTTTGTGGCCATTGAAGGTTTATTTCGGTAAAAGCCCTTTTTAACTCTAACCGGGCATTTTTCATTTTCCCCATAACTCGATAAAGCCTTGTGAGCTCCACATAAATAAGCGTTCGATTGTATTTGTTTTTTTCAAACCTCAGAGCCAATCGATATTCGGATAGGGCTTCTTGGAAAATCATCTGTTTACTTTTTTTTCTAGCATTTTCTAAATAATATGAAGATGAATATTCCAACCACGAGTCCTTGCTGCTGATAAACTTTAGTTAATCTATAGTAAAGATTATTTCATTTTTAAGTTTGGTTTTTCAAATCATTTATCAACCTATGGGGTTTATGGTCTGGGCTTTGGTGGGTTACTGAATCCGGAGAAACACTAAGAAACACTTTTCGTAATGTGTTTCTCTAATAGTCTTGCAAAGGATCCGGTAAAAGGAACAAACAGAAGAATTCCCAAAAAATTAAATGTGCTATGAAATAACACCAGAGAAAATAAGGGTTCCTCTGGATGAAGCGCAAAAATAACAAAAGATAAAAGTGGGTTGATCATAATTAATGCAAAAATATCAGTTACGAAATTAAAAATAAAATGAGCGAGAGCGGTTTGTTTTTTTTCTTTTGAGGCGCCAATACTTGCAAGTAAAGCTGTTGTAGTTGTCCCCAGGTCGGCACCGATAACGATGGCTGCGGCACTAGGTAAAGTAAAAATTTGAGAGTTCAGCGCTGTCAAGGTGATCATCATGGTTGCCGAGCTGGATTGAATGATTGCTGTAAAAATATAGCCGAAAATAAAGTAACTTAGGATTCCGTGTCCTTGCAAAAGAGAGGGGTCGAATCCCTGGGCGATTCCGTTCATGGACTGTTTCATGAATTCTAATCCTAGCATTAAGAGCCCAATGCTAGCTATTAATCTAAAGACTTGAGACAATTTATGTTTTTTAGGCAAGAGAGCAAAGAGAAGTCCTCCAATTCCTATAAAGGGATAAACTGCGCTTTGAAGGTTCACTTTAAAACCTAAAAGTGTCACTAGCCATCCTGTAAACGTGGTTCCAAGATTAGATCCATAAACAACACCTATTGCGCTTTTCATGTCGATTATTCCAGCGCCCACAAGGGAGAGAATCATTAAAGTGACCATGCTGCTGCTTTGTAGGACTGCTGTAGCGAGGGTTCCGCTGAGTATTCCCCGAAGAGGTGTTTTTGTGTATTCGCGAAAAAAATTTTTAAAAGACCGGCCAGATAGAAGAGTTAAAGCCTCTTCAATGAATTTCATCGAAAGAAGAAAAATGCCAAGCCCTCCAATGAACATCCATAAATCTTCTATTTTTACAAGAGACATTTGTTTTCCTATTGTTAGCTTTAACTGGGACAGTATATTAGTGTATCAAAAAAAAAGTCATTGAAATCCTGAAGACCCTATTTTTTATAGAAAAAAGTACTTACTTTTTTAAATAAATTTGAGGTAAAATAGATCTATTTGAGTGGAGAATGGACAAGCTTTGAGAAGAATTACCGATTTTTATATAGATTTAGGAACGGCAAATACCTTAGTGTATATTAAGGGAAGCGGGCTTGTGATTAATGAGCCTACGGTCTTGACCGTACAGCAAAAAACCTCAAAATTCTTTGAACATTCAGCTTTTGGAAAAAATGCTAAAGAAATGCTAGGTAAAACACCTCTCTCTATGCATTCAATTAGACCACTCAAAGAAGGGGTTATTTCGGACTTTGAACAGGCCTGTAAACTTGTAGAATTTTTCATGAAAAATATCGGACAAAAAGGAGCTTTAAGAAAAGCAAGATCGATTATTTCTCTTCCTTGTCAAGTGACTAGACATGAGAAGCAGGCCATTCGAGACTTAGGTAAAAGTTTAGGTGTTGGAGGTCTTGATTTAATTACTGAGCCAATGGCAGCGGCTATTGGCTCAGGATTTGATGTTTTAGAGAGTAAAGGGAAAATGGTTGTAGATATAGGGGGAGGAACCTCTGAAACGGCGATAATCTCTTTGGGAGGCATAGTGTCGTCTCAAGCGGAGAGAGTAGGTGGAGTTGGTTTAGATGAAGCCATTATAGATCATTTAAAATTTAAGTATCACTTTTATATTGGTGAACAAACTGCAGAAAATTTAAAAATATTAGTGGGTAGCGCGCTTGCGGATAGTGAAGATGTAAGAGAATGTGAGATTGGTGGGATAGATCTGAAAACTGGACTTCCTCGAAAGATGGTGGTGACCTCAGTCATGATTTTCCCACCTATCAATCAGTTTGTTAAAAAAATTATTTCTCTGGTGAGCAAGGCCTTAGAAGAATGTCTTCCTGAAATCTCAGGAGACCTCTCTGAGGATGGAATTTTTCTCACGGGAGGAGGATCTCTTTTGAGAAAACTTCCTGAAAGAATCTCAAAAGAAATAGGTATAAAGGTAGCGCGTACAACACATCCTCTTTACTCTGTGTCAGCCGGAGGCGCCAAAGTCTTAGAAGACCATAAGTTATTTGATCGTCTTCAAGCAGGATAGGTTGTTGAATAAGTATAACTTTAATGATGGATATTCTGAGTTTGCTTAGAAGTTTATTGTGAGGTTTGTCGCTTATAAAAAGTAGTTACTTCATCTAAAGTCGTGTCGGCAAGAGAATTTAAAAATGCATGGAGTGCTTTTGAAAGGCTTTTTTGGAGTTTACATCCTGACACAAAGGTACATGTACTTCCTTTTTTAGAGAAACACTCGGCTATATGGAAGCTTTCTTCTGTATTAGATATAATTTCTTTTAAGCTTATAGATTTTGTTTTTGGATTAAGGGAGATTCCACCGTTTCTGCCTCGGCTGGAATAGATATAATCTAGTTTGGCGAGTTGATGAGAGACTTTAATTAAATTATTTCTAGAAATTTTAAGGGCATGAGAGAGCTCTGTTAAAGTAATATTGGCGTTCGACTGATTAAGATACATCAGCACTCTTAGGGTGTAATCGGTATGATCGGTAAGTCTCATAAAGTTTCCTATTCAGATTGACTTAATATAGCATAAGTTGCATATTACATACAACAAATATTTGACTGAGGAATACCTATGAAGGAGCGGAAGGAAAAACTAAAAGATAGTTCTGTAACCGTTTTAGGCGTGAAGTTCGGCCATTCTGATATTCATTCTGTTGTGGACGCCTTTTACAAAGAGGTTGCTGGTCATATCAGATTAAAAGTTCCTTTTAAGTCTGTTCAAGATTGGCCAGAGCATATTGATAGAATGACACAGTTTTGGTGGGTAAGTTTTGGTGGAAAGGCTTATATGTTTTCTCAGTACAGCCCGGTTTGGAAGCATTATGGTGCTGGTTTTAATCAAGAGTATCTTGATGATTGGTTAAAGCTTTTTCATAAAACTCTGAAAGAGCATTTAAATATTGAGCAGATGATGGCGTGGAAAAAAATATCAGAACGAATGGGAAAGAATCTATTGGTTAGCAATGAAATGATAAAGGCTCAGAAAAATGAAAACTTTTGAAAAGACATTTAAAAAGCCTTTATGGGCATTGGGGTTTAGACCCTTTTTTTTAATGGTTATATTTATCGCCATAGTGCCAACATCATTCTGGGTG
>JAGRAA010000085.1:0-3266 GCA_020435185.1 Bdellovibrionales bacterium
CCCTTCCATCTCATCGTCGATGTGACCCTTTTTGATTTAGCAACAAACAGGCCAAAACCACTCCCCTCAGGGGCCTAAATTCCGCGGCTTCGGACAGAAAGCCTTTCTTTAAGAGGAATAGACTAAAGTATTATAACTACTTGATTTAATTAAGGCTTTATAAGTGTTTTGAATCTTTTTCATCGACTATTCTCGCAAAAAAGAATGAAAATAAGTCTTAATTTTACCCCATTGAAGGCTATCATAAACGCTCCTGAAGCAAACTTATGAAGTTTCTTCATAGGGTGACAAAAACTTTTCCATTTTGTAGATTATTAAAACATCTAAACAACTCTTTAAAAGGTAAATTCATGAGAAAGATTTTAGTTACAGCAGCTCTCCCTTATGCCAATGGCCCTATTCACATAGGACACTTAGTAGAATACTTGCAAGCTGATATTTGGACTCGATTTCAACGTTTGCAAGGTCATGAATGTGTTTATATTTGTGCCGATGACACTCATGGAACCCCCATAATGATCAATGCAAGAAAACAAGGCATTACCCCCGAAGAACTTATAGGCAAGAGTAAAGAAGAACATCTAAAAGACTTTAACGATTTCCACGTCGCCTTTGATCACTTTGATTCCACTCACTCAGAAGAAAACAAAATGTTCAGCGAAGAAATATACTCTCATATGAAAGAGAAAGGACATATCGAAGTCCGTTCTATAGAACAAGCCTTTTGCGTACACGACGATATGTTTTTACCGGATCGCTTCGTAAAAGGAGAATGCCCCAAATGCGGAGCCAAAGACCAATATGGAGATGCTTGTGAGATTTGCTCAACGACCTATTCTGCATTAGAGTTAAAATCTCCCTACTGCACGATCTGTCAAAATACACCCACGGCAAAGAATAGCGATCATATTTTCTTTCAGCTCAATCACTTTAAAGATTTTTTAAATACCTGGGTAAAAGAACATAATCAACCCGAGGTCTATAATAAGTTAAAAGAATGGTTAGAAAACGATTTAAAGGACTGGGATATTTCAAGAGATAAACCTTATTTCGGTTTTGAAATTCCTGGATTTAAAGATAAATATTTTTACGTATGGGTCGATGCCCCAATTGGATATATCTCTTCTACCTACAACTGGGCAAAAAAAAATAATAAAAATTTTGAAGAATACTGGAAAAGTGAAGAAACCGAACTTTATCATTTCATAGGCAAAGACATTGTTTACTTCCATTCTCTTTTTTGGCCAGCCATGCTTTTTAACGCAGGATTTCGAACTCCAAACAAAGTTTTTGTTCATGGATTTCTAAAGGTTAATGGTGAAAAAATGAGTAAATCTAGAGGGACGTTTCTCATGGCCAGAACTTATTTGAATCACCTAGACCCTATGTATCTGCGTTATTATTACGCCAGCAAATTGACCGCCCAAGTAGAGGATATAGATTTAAATTTCGAAGACTTTGCCGCTAAAATTAATTCTGAACTCGTAGGAAAGATTTCTAATTTAGCCTCTAGAGGAGCTCAAATGCTGAGCAAAAAAATAGATGGCCGAATAGGAACGTTAGATGAAGAAGGGCTTAAGTTGGTCAGAGAGGCCCAAGAGAAAGGTGATGAAATCTCTAAGTACTATGAGGAGCGAAGCTTTAGCAAAGTGATTCAAGCGATTCGAGAGATTGCCGATGAAGCCAATCGATACTTTGACGAAAAACAACCTTGGAAATTGATTAAAGAAGACTCAGAGGAAACAAGAAAAGTACTCACGACGACCTTAAATCTATTTCGCACCATTGCTATTTATCTAAAGCCTATCTTACCAACCTATGCTCTTAATGTAGAAAAGCTACTCAACGAAAACGAATACCGATGGGAAGATAGTAAAAAATTGTTAGAAAATCATAAGATCGGAGAATTTTCTCATCTTGCCCAAAGGATCCAGCTCGAACAGTTTGAAAAAATGATAGAAGAACAAAAACAAAATGGCTAATGAGATAAGTTTTAAAAAAATTCAAATTAAAACTGAGGAAGAACAATTAAATTTTTTATATAGAAAACTATTACAGTGGGACAAAAAAGATGTCGCCATTGAGAATATCACACACCCAGACATGAGTACGTTTTTAGATCATATGGCAAAGTCTTTTAAATCGATAAGAAAAGAACTTTCGCTTTTAAATTCTTCACCTACTCCTCGACATCTTGATCTTTTGCTCACGAAACTAGAGCGAATCTTGAACAAAGAAACATTAGAGACAGAATTTTTAGTCACCCACGAAGACCGAACCATGAAGCTAAAAGAATTTCCCTTAGTCGCGATTTTAGACAATATTCGATCAAGCTATAATGTGGGTTCGTTTTTTAGAACTGCAGACTCTTTAGGTGTATCTGAAGTGGCGCTTTGTGGGTATACAGCAACTCCAGAACACTCGAAGACAAAAAAGACAACTATGGGCGCTGAGGGATCGGTAAAATGGCTTAGTTTTTCTGACGCTTCCAAAGCAATTCAGCATTATAAATCTATCGGATACACAATCTACGCATTAGAAACTAGTGATCAGTCCACGTCGTTGGAGAAATCTATTTTTAATAAACCTGCGGCTTTGGTTTTTGGCAACGAACGCTTTGGTCTTACTCCTGAAACATTACATCTGTGTGACCACTGTATTTCGATTCCTCAGTATGGAATTAAAAACTCTATGAATGTCGCGGTCGCTTTTGGTATCACTACTTTTACGATTATACAGCAATGGTTATCCCCGTCCTCTGAAAAGGAAATTCTATGAGCCTTGAAATAGAAAGAAAATACCTTCCTAATGAAAATTTTGACGAGTCTTTGTTCTCTGAAAAAAAATCTATCTGCCAAGGCTTTATCTGTGCCGATGAACAAAAGGCCGTAAGAGTTCGGATCAAAAACGAACAAGGTTATCTCACCGTCAAAGGCCCCAGTGACGAATCAGGTTTATCCAGATTTGAATTCGAAACACCAATTCCACTTGAATCTGCTGAAGAAATGCTAAAACTTTGTCTTCGCCCTTTGATTGAAAAAACAAGGTATATTTACGTTTATAAAGATCAGACATTTGAAATAGATGTTTTTCATGGAGAAAACAAAGGACTTGTCATTATAGAATTAGAGCTCGAAGACAAAAACTCTAAAGTGGATCTCCCCCCTTTCATAGGAATGGAAGTAACGGGAGATCCGAAGTATTATAATGCTTATCTCGCAAAAAAACCTTACTTAAGTTGGTAGGTAAAATTATCCAATAAAAGC
>JAGRAA010000085.1:3376-9149 GCA_020435185.1 Bdellovibrionales bacterium
ATATCTTGGCCAGTGAGACACTTTCGTCTCGAATATTCTTAACCCAGACTCTGTCTTAACGCTCCATTTTCTAAGCTCAAAAATCTCTTCGATGTCTAAAACTTCAATAATTTGAAAAATAAACTGACTTTCTAGCAAGAATCTCCTCAATAAGATTTTTTGCTCCTGAGGGAAAGAATTCAAATCATTTATTAAAAACAATTCATTCTCTTTCTCCATCACAGAAAGCATACTTTCCTCTTCAGCCCAAGGAAAACATTTTTTAATCAAAACCGATCGCCACTTTCCTTTCCAGTATGTCTCTAACTGTTCATTTATTCCTAACCGAAATTGTTTTTCCATGTCAGGACACCTCACCCTTTCTTTCACTATTAATAATTCCATTTTTACTTCCTTATAGAGTAGCGCCCTAAATCGGGCACTACTCTCTTCATCCTTACAATCATAATTTTTACAATTGTAGTTCTTGTTGTAGGCCTACTAATTTTTTATAGAGGCCATTATTCATCGATAACAATTCAGCATGAGTTCCTTGCTCTACCAAGTGTCCTGAGCGCACCACAAAGAGTCGATCTGCTTTAGAAACAGTAGATAATCTATGCGCAATGGCAATGACGGTCCTTCCTTCCACCAAACGATCTAAGGCTTGTTGAATCTTTTTTTCAGTTTCTGTATCCACCGCACTGGTCGCTTCATCTAGAATAAGTATCTTAGGATTTCTTAAAACAGCTCGTGCTATAGAAATTCTCTGTCTCTCTCCTCCCGATAGAGACTGACCTTTCTCACCTACCATAGACTCATATCCCAAAGGCATCCTCATAATAAACTCATGAGCGTTAGCCACTTGTGCAGCTTGGATAACTTCTAATAAACTCGCTTCTGGTCGAGCATAGCGAATATTTTCTAAAACTGTACCGTGAAACAAATAAGGATCTTGTAAAACCATTCCTATATGGGATCTATACGAATGGGTTTCAAAGTCCTTAATGTTTATGCCATCTACAAAGATAGCTCCACTTCCCGTTTCATAGAACCTTGCCATCAACTGGGTAATCGTAGACTTTCCTCCACCAGAAGGACCCACTAAACCGATCATTTCTCCAGCTGCGATCTTAAAATTAATATTTTTTAAAACCTGCCTCACTCCATCATAACTAAAGGACACATTTTTAAACTCAATCTCTCCTTTAGGTGTTTTTAATAAAACGGGTTTACTTCTATCTATGATCTGCGGCTGAGTGTCTAATACCTCAAAAACACGCTGAGCCGAACTTGTCGCCCGATTCACCATTCTTGCCATCTGTCCAATGACCTCAATCGGTTGCACCAACATCGTCATGTATAACACAAAAGCAATAAGTGTTCCTGGTGATAATCCAACGTCAGCAGACCCACCATTGTTAATGGCTTCTATGTGCTCTAGGACCCTGGGAACACCGAAGTACCACACAAGGACTACTATTGAGCTAATAGATAGCATCATCATCGGCCAAAAAGATGTCCATGCTTTGTGAATTCTAAGAAATTCAGCAACCAACAAGCTGTTTCGCTTCTTAAATCTTTGAGTTTCATACTTCTGCCTGCCAAAAGCTTTAACCACCTTAATCCCAGGGATAGTATCAGACAAACAGTCGGTCAAATCAGACCATTTCCTCCAAGCCCGTAGAAACAACTCTTGCATTCTTTCGCCATGTTTAAAAATCGCAAACAAAATAAAAGGTAAAGGCACGGTGACAGCCAAACCAAGAGGCCAATCCAGCTTTATGAGCACTAGACTTAAACCACAAAGTAAAATCACTGAAGTCGAAACCTCCACTACACCAAAAGCAATAAAGTCAAAAATTCTATCGGTATCTGACCCTACTCTTGAGATTATACTTCCTGTTTGTTTGCTCGCAAAAAAATCTAAGCTCAGCTTATGGATATGTTTATAAGCATCATTTCTTAAGTCTTCAGCAACCTTCTCACCCAAAATAGACATGGTTCTTAATCGTACCCAAGCAAATACTTCTTTTAAGATATATATCATGGCTAAGGATAAAAGCCCTATTCCTGCCAAATCCTTTGCTTTTGCAAAAGAAATCTCTTGGCCCTGAAAAGGCTTGATTACATGGTCAACAATATATCCTGTGATATAAGCCGGAGCCAAACTTACTGCTGTCATTAAGACAGCCCCTATAAAACCAAAAATAACCTGTGATTTATAAGGCTTTAAATAACTTAATAATCTCCACACAACCTTGCTATCGCCACCAGTAAAAGAAGCCTGAGCTTCTTTTACTGGTTTTAGAACGCCTTCTTGATAAAGTTTGTCAGCATCATATTCTCTGAATCCAAAATCTTTCCCCAATTCAATATTTTGTTCGATGACAAACTTTATCAAACCTGCGGTCCGATTTTGGCGATGAGAATAACATACAGTTAACAAGCAAAAGTCCTCTTGATCATAGAAAGACAATCGATTGCAGCTCAAATTCTTCACCTCGCTTACTCGTTGAATCGCCGCAGGCTGAATACTCTTAAAGCTCCAGCGACCCCGCGACGTTTTCGTAGCTAAAGACAATCTTTCATCTCCCAAAATCAACCAAGATTCGGCGAGCTGATATTTGTTGTTCAAATCAATCATTGTATAAAGCAAAATAGATTCTTTACCCCATTGGCTTAAAAGGCTTTCAGGAAGCTTAATCTCTTGCTTTAAATAATGATCGATAAGCTGATCATTATTGTAAGTTTTCATACTTTCTCCTTTCAATCGTATGATTATATTTGCGGAAAGGACTGATACTTATGCCTCACATCAAATTCATGCTGAAACTTTACAGGATGATCCGGTGAAACGATCTGCACAACCCTATGTACAAATACAAAATGAAATATTCCGCGAACCAGTTTTCTAAGAACTGACTTCGACCGGTTCTGCACCAAAGCCAATTCTCGAGGCCTTTTTTTAACGTAAAAAAAGTAACCCTCTTTGTTTATGCCAAATTCCATGGCAAACCTCCTTGAGTGTTAAACCTGAAGACTAAGCTATAACCAAAATAGTTAAACCTTATCACCAGGATAAAATAAAATGGGATTGTACTAGATTTGTCTTTATTGTTTCGTCAATGCTGACTTAGATTCGATCTCATCGAAGAGGCCTGTCTAAGCCCTACCGAAATAGATTCAGAGGTAAACAGCATATCATCATTTACAAATCCATAGTCGACTTTAGAAAACAAATCGCCTTTCACAACGCAGCCGTTTACAACAGCCAAAGATAGAATGACAGAGTCTCCAATAGTGTTTTGATTGGTAATTATAATCATGATTTACCTCCTTTCATGGGATTTATTCAGATTCAATGATCTTATTCAAAAACTCAAGCTTTTTTTTGTTAATTTTTCATTATACGCTCTTGCCAATTTTTTTAAACTCGAGTACTCCCCATAAAAATATGAATATCCCTCATTAAAGGAATCTCTATGAGTTTACTTAAGTTGATAACTCCTCTTTTTTTTGTGTTCCATTATTCTCTTTTATTATTCGCTCAACAGATCCCCCATCCCTTTGACTCAGCTCATTCGATAGCTATGGATGGATACATAGAGAACGGATTAATTTATACAAAAAGTAATGAAATAAGTTTTATCGAAGAAAACATTAGAGCCCAACTCAAGTATACTGTGGGGCAGTTCAATGGTTTCAATGGAGTGGCCGACTTAAATAGAGTAGATTTAACAATTAAAAGTATCGAGCAAGCATCTGATCGATCTTTTAAAGTAACCTATCGAGCAAAACTTTTTATTGCCTGGTCCAGAGCCAATCAACGTCTCACTTATTTTGAACTCTATCTCCCCCGCTCTACCGATTGGAATGCTTTAAGAATCTTTTATCGACAATTTGGATATTCTCAATGCCTAGATCAAAATGCACACAACGTAGATGCAGGAATTTTTTGGTATTATTATCGGCCAGACAAGAGAAACTGCGCCGTGAAAAATTCAAATCTTTCGGTAACCATCCCCATGACACTTTCACCGAGTCCAGAGAATACCAGCAACAAATCCCCTGAATACGATCAAATCTGGAAAGACGGTCAACTCATCTTAACTGCTATTTTTGGAAAAGCTGAAAGTGGTAGCTCATCGGAGTTTGATGCAGGAACTCAGGGATTCAAAAATACTTATCGACAGCTTATCCAAGAGTACGGAGAACCCGTTGTATCAAACCTTTCTCCTGGACAAATTGTTAGTGGTAATACTCCTGAAATAAGAGTTGAGTTTCAGAGCTTGATTGGTCCTATCAAAGTCAATTTATTTTTGGTCGATCAACTCCAATCCGCTCCTGCTGACTTTATTGAGAAGTACAATGAGCTTACCAAAATTTCTGACTTCATCTCTTACTCGGGGCATTCAGGACTTGGAGCAAATATTAGAGCCCTAGCAAACATGGGAGAATTCGTTACAGGTCAATATCAAATTTTTCTAGTCAATGGATGCGATACTTTTGCCTATGTGGATAATTCTTTAAGAGACGCTCATGCGAAAGCAAATCCTCTCGCTTCACCCTACAAATACTTCGACCTGATTACCAATGCCATGCCCAGCTATTTTTATTCGAACCCCAGATCAGTAATGACTATCGTCAAAGCTCTCAGTGGGAGCCGAAAAACTTATCGAGAAATTCTAGCAGAATTTGACCCGGTTCAAAAAGCTGTGGTCATCGGAGAAGAAGACAATGACTAAATAAATACGATGGTCTTGTTTCCGTCGACAATAATACGATCTTCAAGATACCATTTTACGGCTCGAGCTAAAACAAACTTTTCAATATCTCTTCCCAACTCTTTAAGTCTGTCTGTAGAAAAACGATGGTTTACACGTGCAACATCCTGTTCAATAATGGGCCCCTCATCTAAGTCTTCTGTCACAAAATGGGCGGTAGCTCCCACTAACTTAACCCCTCTTTCAAAGGCTTTCGTATAAGGATCGGCTCCCACAAAAGCAGGCAAAAAGGAGTGATGAATATTAATGATCTTATAGGGATATTCCTGAACAAATTCTCGGGATAAAATCTGCATATAACGGGCTAAAATTACAAAATCTACATTCCCTCTTAATTTTTGCAGAATTTCACGCTCAGCTTCTACTTTATTTCCATTACTCACAGGAATATAAAAATACTGTAAACCAAAGGACTCTACCGCATGTTTACAATCTTCATGATTACTCACCACACAGGCGATATCCATAGCCAATTCACCACGCTTCCATCTCCAAAGCAGCTCCATGAGCGCATGATCCATTTTTGAAACAAATAAGGCTACCCTCTTAAGGCTCCCTGCATGTGAGATTCTAAACTCCATATCATATTTAGGAACAATCGTTTCTTTAAAGGCATCAGTAAGTACCGGCAGGGTCGCTTCCAATTGAGGTAACTTAAATTCGACTCTCATAAAAAAGGCACCCTCCTGGAGGCAGGTCGTATGCTGATCCAAGGCAGTTATATTTGCTCGATGGTTATATAGAAAATTAGATACTGAGGCCACTATCCCCTGTCGATCAGGGCATCTAATCAGTAGCCGAGCTATATCATGATAAGGGTTTGCTTTCATTGAAGCAGATCATACCATCCTCGGAGTGCTTAATAAATAGGCTTGAAAAATTTACGATTCGAATACACAATGGTTGGCGAAGAAATCAATAAACCATGGCAAAAACCGTTGGTTGGGATAACTGGACTCGAACCAGCGACCTCTACCATGTCAAGGTAGCGCTCTAACCAACTGAGC
>JAGRAA010000086.1 GCA_020435185.1 Bdellovibrionales bacterium
CCATAGAATTATTAAAAAAATCTTGATCCCAAGACAGGTAAAATGTGTAAAGCAAAATAGGGTGAAGGAGGTATAACCCCGCATGAACTAATTTTTCATTTCTATCCATGACGACGGGATAGAACCACTCGTTTTTAACCACCGATAAACAGGACAATATCGCCAAGAAAATATAAATCCACTGCCAAAAAATGGTGAAACTACAAAAAATAGCGATCGCCAGAGGAAGTAAATAAAAAAAGCCATCCATAAGAGCACTCACTATTTCTGGACGACTTAAACCTCTTTTTCGATGAAAATAATATTCATCTAAATGAAATAAAATAAGTTGTAGGATAAGGGCTGCGGTTAAAAATAAAAGCATAAAAGTATTTTAAAGAATACCCTCATAGAATGACAATTCCTATTTCCTTTATATCATCTATAAGAAAGCACAGCCTCTAAAGCCGTATGATCAGAGGCTTGATTTTTGGGCCAATCGCTACGAACTCTAGACCTGACGACCTGAAGATCTCTAACAAATATATGATCTAAAAATCCACCCACGCCAATTCCTTCAGTACGACCTTCATTACTTGGATAGGTCACTTCTTTCAGTCCGTGGCCCGCCATATATTTTATTAAATTCCTAGGTCTGAAAGGTCCCCAGGAGTTAAAATCTCCTGCAAAAATAACAGGTCCATCGTGTTGATTCACCTCTTTCATGGCTTCATCTAATTGCCTTCTCTGAGCTCCATTTCTCACTATATTCAATCCATGGATATTAACGACTAACAATTCCTTAGATTTATTTTTAAACGCAAATTTAGAGAGTAAAACTATTTTTGGAGTCAACCGACCATCACCCTCTGTGTCCTCTGACCGTTGATAGACAATGCTTGTGGGCCTTGCAGAACTGCCGGTCATTACTCCGGTTCCTATTCCTGAATTATCAAAAAAAGAAATAGCCATGCTACTAAAAACCCCATTTAAAGATTGGTAAACATCTACGGAGGAGTCTGACAAATAAGCTTCTTGCAAGATCAGTAAGTCCTTGCTCGCACATTGATCTAAATAACCCTCACGAAATTGAGGTTTCTTGCCCTTTTTTAGGTTCCAAACCAAAAGCTTAATTTCATTAGAATCAAGAACCTTTTTAGAAGCTTCACCAAATTCTTTAAGAGTATCTTCTGGAACTGGTATTTCTTCTGCACTCAAAGCGCAAATCCAAAACTGAGCCAAGATCAGGATTAATACTATGTTTCGTAGTTTAGCCACAGGACACCCCCATCCGTTAAATACTCCTGTCCATGATCTGATTTTATTCGAGAATCAGGAAATGTCGACTCTTTAAAAAACTGAAGCAGACTTTTACTTTTCCGGCGAATACCAAAAAAGCCAGTATCCACAAACTCAAAGTTTTCTATGGGCAAATATTGAGATAAATAAAAAACCATCCTATGGGTTCCATACATTTTTCCGTAAAACGTTAATGTTTGATTAACATAAAAATCGGCAAAAGCTTCTTTAACTCTCAAAGTCACGTAGCGAATAACTGTTCCTGTGGTTTCATCAGGAATTGCCCTTAAGGCTTCTAAGTATTGGCCCACGGCCCGTGCAGGAGTCTTTGCCTGAAATAGGCTTTGATCTTCAAATAAAAATAATTCTTTACATGAATCCTGGCTCATTGCCGACACAGCCCAGAAAAAAAATAAAATGAATGCCCCTACCCTATTCATCTCGAGAGATTAAATATAAATAAAGATCATTGACTAGCCAATTGCACCACACCGAAAATATTACCACTCACTATAAAAATTGAAACATCCTGCCATTAGTGATACTTCCTCTCAATAAAGCAAGGAGTAGATATGATCTCTTATGAAGTATACAAATTTATACATGTTCTCAGCGTGTTTCTTATTATCTTTTCTCTTGGAGGGCTGATTATTCATGTGGTTAATGGTGGTGATAAAATTCACCCAGCAAGAAAGATCCTGGCTAGCATCCATGGCACAGGCGCCCTGTTTGCCTTAATCGCTGGCTTTGGATTGCTCGCGCGACTAGGACGCTCAGTCGTTGAACCTTGGGTTCTCGCAAAAGTTACCATTTGGATCATTTTTTCGATGTACTCATTGATTTTATTTAAGACAAAGAAACAAGCTAAAGTGCACGTTATAATCGTTGTGGCCTTGTCTTGTGTGGCTATTTTTATGGCTCAACAGAAACCTATGTTCTAAACATTTTATTTGGCATTAGAATAAACCATATCAATTCTATAGATATCCTCATCCGTAGGTCTATCTGCAGGAGATATGGTTTCTTGAGTTCGTGACCGCAATGTCAATAACCCACTTTTTTTAGCAAAAGCTCTCTCTGAGTAGAGCATAATTGTATGATAAGAAAAGTAAAATGAATCGTATTTCATTTCATCTAACCAAGGCTTTGGAGCAATAGCGAATTGCTCCAAAGCAAAGTCTTCAATATTATCCCAAAGTACCTCAATACTCTTATCTCGATCTGAACGAGACTGCTCGTGTACAAACCCAAGAGCATGCATCACTTCGTGAGCAATTTCTTGAAATCCGCATTTTCTAGATATTAAGACCGGCTGTTGGCCACCCACACGTCCCAAGTAAGATCCACACAAATCTTGACTAGGCACAAAAACCAACACGTCTTCATCACCTTCAAACTCCACAAATTTAATCACTGTTTTGGAGTTAAAAAACTCCAAAACTTTCAAAATCTCAGCTCTATTGGGAGTATCCTGTTGAATCGCAAAAGGAATAACTCCACCTGACCAAAGTCTTGTTTTAGCTGATTGTACTCGGCCCACTTTACTTTTATCCTCTGGCTTAGGTCTTCCGAGCAATATGTCCCCTTGAGAAACCGCCCAACCCTCTTTGACCTCATATTTCACCCACTTCTGCTGGCTTTTAAATGGTTTCGCCAAGTCTAAACTTTCAACGAGATCCTTTGGAGGCATTTCTTGATCTTCTGGAGTATTTTCATTTTCTTCGGTGTGAGTTTCTAAGGCTTTCTCAAAAGTTATGTTATGAAGCGGTTTCTCTGGCTTTTGCATGGAAAAGGAATTTTTCTTCCCAAAAGAAAAAAAACGAAACAAAAGTAGCAAACAAAGCAAAAAACAGATGATAACAATACTTTTACGCATGGCTGTTCATTATCCTTAACTTTTCAATTTGGCCAACAATTTCTCAACCTTAGGCTACAATTTTATGTTTTTGACTACTTTTATGAAATAATTAGTAAAATGATTTCATGGAGTCTCCTTTAATTAGCATAGTTATTCCGGTTTACAATGGCGCCCAGTACCTGAAAGAAACCATCGAATCTGTCCTTCATCAAACTTATAAAAATATCGAACTGATAGTCGTTGATGATGGCTCCACTGATGAGTCTCTCACTATAGCAAAGTCCTTTGCGAATCGTCTTACAGTCGTCTCACAAAAAAATGGTGGCCAATCTTCCGCCCTCAATCATGGATGGCAAATTTCTGGTGGCCAACTGATTGGATATGTGAGTGCAGACGATAAATTACTGCCCCATTGCGTAGAAGAGGTCGTTAAGGCTTTTTCTCAAAATCCTGAAATTGTACTCTTTTATCCAGACTATGAATTAATTGATGACAAATCAGTCCCTTTTAAAGTGGTTTATGCACCCGAGTTCAGTAGACGCCAACTCATTGCCGAGTGTCTCTGCGCTCCAGGACCGGGAGCTTTTTTTTCAAAAGATATTTTCAAAAAGACCTCGGGATGGAATGCCGACTTAAGATTTGTTCCTGACTGGGAATACTGGCTGAGACTCAGTAAATTTGGAAACTTTCAAAGAATCCCACTTGTTTTGGCACAGTTTAGAGTCCACGATGGATCCACGGTATACACACCTCCGTCAAGAGAACGTGCTGATGAAACCTTAAATGTTATCACCAAATATTTTCAAGATATGAGCACCGAGAATCCCCTTCATCCTTGGAAGAATCAGTCCGTTTCTTATGGTCATATATATTCTAGTAGACATCATTTAGCTTCTGGACGATTTTTTTTAAGTCTAAAACACGCTCTTTCGGCAATCTTCATATGGCCGCCTAATATAGCTAATGTCTTTTTCTGGAGATTCATAATGGGTGGTTTTCGTAAATTCATACAAACAAGGTTTTTAAAATGAAAATCAAATTTCTAATTCTAATCCTACTTTTGCAAAGTTCCTGTGTTTCGCAACCTACTCCTCCGAAATGTTCCTCCGAGGCGTGTTACAAAACCAATTGTAGTTATCAAGCGGGTTACAAATGGGCAATGAAAGGAGCATCGGCTTACTCCTTTTGCCCTTTTCAGTTTTCACAAGAGTATCAAAAAGGATATGAAGCAGGAGTAAGACAGCATCAAATTGAATTAAAGTATCAAAGCCAACTTCTCAAAAAAGAAATTAGACCGCAATAGTTAGAACGTGCCGTTAAAATTAAGCTCCACACCCTGAGCTCTGAATTGAACTTCTTCGGTAGACAAATCTGTATAAACACGAGTAGCCTGACTATTTATCCTTACAAAAGAAAGACCTAAGCCAAACTCCTTTGTAAACTGAGCGCCTAGTCCTAATTGAAATCCAACTCCAGGCTCTGTATTTTGCGACAAAGATACAAGATCTGTTTCAGAAAAATTTTGAATATTAATTCCTCCAAATCCATAAAATTTTGAACTCAGTCCAATAGCCGCGTTTAAATCTAATTTAAGAGATTTATTTTTTGAATCATACTGAGTGTACTGCCCTTCGATTAAAAACCCTGGTTTTAACGTTTTGATATTTGCATATCCTACTTTAATCCCAAAATCTTGCTTGAGTCTCCCTAGGTCTTCTTGGCCTTGACCTTGTCGATCTATCTGTCCATCTAATAAGGATTGGACCAAACCCACACGAACTCCTCTTGATACCACATTAATAGGCTGAGGATACTGTATATCTAATCGAGCTTTTGATCGATTAGAAGCCACTGATACGCGCTCGGCAGAAGCTTTTGACAGTCCTTTTTTAGGGGAATAATTTACATCTTTACTCAAGAGGATAACATCGCCTTTTTTAAGAACTTCTGGTTTTTCACAAAGTTGAGTTTTCAAAAGTACATAACTGGGAGATTTTTTTTCCACCTCTAAAAAACAGTTGTCGTTATAACGAACAACATCTCCTGCCTTTAACCATCCTCTTTTTGTAGTCGAAATTAATATTTTCGTTTTATTAATAGCAACCTTATTCACTTTAGCCTTAAACTCTTGTGCCATCCCTACACTAGACAGCAGTCCTACAAACGAAAGAATTGATATTCTCAATAGACGAATATCCATAATAGACCTCCAAAATCTCGATGCACTGGGATTTTGCAAAGGACATGCCCAGATATTTGGCTGAAATATCGATTTAAATGAAACTGATCGATAATTTTGAGAATTGTGACAATTTTGGCCCGACAATGTATATTTTTTCAATAGAGATTCGATCACATTGATCGGCCTCCCTCTCCCCCTCGAATAGTCCAGAAAAAACTCCTATCCTGCAAAATACTGCCAAAATACCCGATATAAATAAAGCAGGTATTTTAATGGCTTTAGACCAAAGATTAAGACTAAATTCAATTCTTGGATCCTTTCAAGTCACTCGCCTAATTGGTAAAGGTGGGATGGGAGAGGTTTATGAAGCCTATGAACCCATATTAGAAAGAAAAGTGGCTTTAAAAATAATTAGTAAAGAAGCTAGCCATGATGAGTTCACCGTAAAAAGCTTTCGCAATGAAGGTAAAGCCTTAGCTCAAATTAATCATCCCTACGTTGTCAGCATTTACAGCTTTGGTGAGGATCAAGGGATTGAATACATTGCCATGGAATACGTCGAGGGAGAAAACCTCAAGCAAAAAATTAGAAACAAAGAATACGATTTAAGACAATCCATTTTTATTTTCAAACAAGTGCTTTCAGGAATAAAAGCCCTCCATGCAAACAACATAATTCATCGAGATTTAAAACCCCCCAATATTATCCTACAACAAAATGGAAAGCCTAAAATCGTTGATTTTGGTATCGCCAAAAGAGTTCGAGAACACACTATAACAGCCACTGGAATTGAAAAGAAAAATATCATGGGGTCAATCTATTACATTTCCCCTGAATTACTCAGTGGTCAACCCGCCAGCGTCCAAGCTGACATTTGGAGTTTAGGAGTTATTTTTTATGAAATGATTACTTTTCTAAGACCCTTTCGCGGAAAAGATCAAGAAGCTATAATGGAAGGTATATTCAATAAAAACTTAGAGTTTTCTCCCTATGTCAAAACCACTCTACCTCGTGCCGTTCAGACGATCATAAAAAAAATGTGTGCAAAAAACCCGTCACAAAGATATCCAAATATTGAATCCATTGAAGAAGATCTTATTCGATGGGAAAAATCAGATCCAAATTTCAATATTAAGCTAGATAATGACCCTGACCTATTTGAAAATATCGAAAAAACCTCAGTGAAGGACTCCCCAACTCATACTTTTAGCAAGAGCAAATATCCTCTCAATACGCGCTCTCATTCAATTACTAATATCTCTGCTCAGGATCGCTTAAAGGGCAAACGTCAAGATACTTTATTAATGCGCAAGTCTCGAAAAAAACGTAAGCAGGCGTCATCAAAGTCAAATATCTTTAGCAATAGCATCGCTGTCGTATCTGTTTTAATTGGCTGCCTATTGCTTTTAAATGCGATTCAGACAAAGTATAATTTTTCATTTCAAGATATATTATTTTTAAAAAATCACTTTTTTAACGACTCAAAATTACAGATCAATGAGATTGCAGAGCAAAACCACCCTCCAGAATTAAAAGCGGTTCGGCCTTCCAAGGATCATGTGACAAACTCTATAAAGTCAGATGAACCACTTATTATCGCCGAAAAGGACTCTCAAGAGCCTCTCCTTGAAGAGAGACAACGGAATGCCAGCTCTATAGAATCCAATTTAGACCCTTCCGAGCCTATCTATCCATTGAACAACAAAATTATTAAATCCTCTTCGTTAAATAAGGGAGAGCTTCTTACTTTTCTTTGGACAGACCCAAAACATGCTACTGAGTATAAACTGCAAATCTCCCCTTCTCAGAGCTTTGAAACCTTGTTTTTCGAGATAAACGTAGAATCCAACAGTTACACCCTGCAATTTGAACTCCCTATCCAAACATTTTACTGGCGCGTCAGAGCCCAGTATGGGCCAGTAACCGGCCCCTGGTCACGATCTCAAACCTTTAAAATCATCCCTTAAAAGTGAAATTGAGAGCGTTGTTCTTGAAATTATTACATTTTAGTAGCGTCACCTCTAATCCTTTGAATTTTCTCATCATAGTCTCACAGTAGGGGGTTGACATTGCGCCGCATTAACTCTAGGATGCGACGAAATCTTAAACATTTAGGGGTATGCACATGGGAATAAAAAAGGCATTGATAGCAATGAGCTTAATGGGGGCGTTTAGTTTTCTTTTAGGATGTAATGATCCTGAGGTGGGGTCTAAAGAAAGACCTTTTACAATGTACTTTGTTCCTTCTGTTGATTCTCAAACCATTGCAAAAACAGCTGGAGATCTTATTAAGTTTGTAGAAAAAGAAGTGAGCCAAGAACTCTACGGGAAAGACGAAGGCTTCTATATTAAAAGTGCAATTCCTACCAGCTATATTGCTGTGGTAGAAGCTTTCGGAACTGGACGCGCTGAATTTGCAACCTTTAATACCTTTAGTTATATCCTTACTAAAGACGTCAAAAAGTATCCCATTGAAGCTATCCTCACCGTTATTCACGGAAATGGTGAATCTACTTATAAAGGTCAAATCATCGCTAGAAGTGATTCAAAGATTAACTCTATTGAAGATCTAGCTGGTAAAAAGTTCGCTTTTACAGACCCAGCTTCTACTTCTGGTTTTATACTTCCTTCTCAACTTTTAAAAGAAAAAGGAATCAACCTTGGTGAAGTCGTCTTCGCGCAAAAACATGACAATGTCGTTACCATGGTTTACCAAGGACAAGTAGATGCCGGAGCCACGTACTACTCTTCTCCTTTCACTGAAGAAGTCAATGGCAAGAAGGTTTCTAAAATTCAAGATGCTCGTGCCCGTGTCATGACCCAATTCCCGGATGTAGAAAAGAAGGTAAAAATAGTAGGTTTCACTGAGGATATTCCCAATGAACCTTGGGTTATCCGAACTAACATTTATAAGGACAACGAAAAGAATTTAAAGCTTAAAAACGCAATGACCAAAGCCCTATTAGCTTATGCTCAGACCGAACACGGAAAAAAAGAACTCGCTGAAATATACAGTGTTCACGGGCTAGTTCCTGCTAACGATGATAAATATAATGGCATCCGCAAGACAATTGCTGAACAGCCTGTAAATTTGGAAGAAATATTAAATAAGAAAAATTTAAAAAAGAAATCCCAAGCAAAAAAATAAAAAGTAGGTAATTCATGAAGACTATTCTTGAAGTTAAAAATTTAAACAAAATCTACCATAACGGAACTCACGCCTTAAAAAATGTTTCCTTTAAAGTAAACGAAGGTGAGTTCTTAGGCGTTATTGGCTTGAGTGGTTCCGGAAAATCCACTCTATTAAGATGCATTAATCGATTGGTTGAGCCTACAAGTGGAGAGATTCTCTTAAATGGAGATGATGTCACTAAATTGAACTCTTCTGATCTCAGAAAAAAACGTCAACAAATTGGAATGATCTTTCAAAGTTTTAACTTAGTGAAAAGAAAGTCTGTCTTAACAAACACTCTAACAGGAAAACTGGGTTCTAAGGGAACAGTTAAAAGCCTGTTAGGACTTTGGGACCAAGCAGAAAAAGAAGAAGCTATGGGCTATTTACATACCGTTGGATTAGATAGCAAAGCCCACATTAGAGCTGATGAGCTTAGTGGAGGCCAGCAACAACGCGTGGCCATAGCAAGAGCTTTTATGCAAAGACCTAAGATTCTTCTTGCCGATGAACCTGTCGCAAGTTTAGATCCAGCCACATCTCACTCGATTATGGATTATTTAGAAGATGCCAATAAAGAGTATGGCCAAACTATTTTATGTAATCTTCATTTTTTAAGTCTTGTTCGTCGATACACCACGAGAGTTATTGCTCTTAAGGGTGGAGAACTGGTCTATGAAGGAAAACCTGAAGATATAACAAAAGAGTGGTTCCATGAAATCTATGGTGATCAGGCCAAAGAAGTAGAAATTCGATAGGAGAATTATTCATGCAAGAAATGTATAATCAAATAATTGCCAAAGAAAAAAGAAAAGGCCAAATTCAAGCCTTTATTATGAACTTCTTTTACTGCCTCTACTTTATTTTAGTAGTTGCCTATTTCGCTTCTGAGAGTTTCCAAATGGGAACCGGCGTCTATCAGAGCGCAAGCTCCTTTGCTGGATATCTTGGAATTACCGCAATCATCAGCCTTTTATGGACAAGAGCTCCTCTCTCCTTTGGAACATTATTGGTTAACAGAACCAATCCTGTCCTTAAAGGCTTATCTTCTTCTCCATCTCTAAAACAGTGGAGCACTTCACTAAGTGGAATGGCTTCGATTCTTTTGATCCTTCTCACCTTCGCCTTAGGTTGGAAGATGACTGAGATGAACGTCTACACCCTATTTAGCATGGAAGGCTTAGCTGGTGCGAAGAGAATATTTACGGCTATCCTTCAACCTAATATCAATATCATTGATCTTGTTATTCAATATATGATTGTAACTATTTTCATCGCGCTGATGGCTACAACTTTGGCTATTCCTATTGCTTTTTTGATGAGCTTTTTTATGGCTAGAAACTTAGCAAAGTCTTCTCAAACATCCATGACCATCTATACATTATTAAGATTTCTTTCTAACTTCACGAGATCAGTAGAACCCCTAATTTGGGCTATCGTCTTCTCTGTGTGGGTGGGAATTGGTCCCTTCGCGGGCATGATGGCTCTGATGATCCACTCTATTGCTGCTCTTACTAAATTATATTCAGAACAAATTGAAAATATTGATAAAGGCCCTATAGAAGCTATTGAGGCCACTGGCGCCAATAGAATTCAAGTCATATGGTATGCCGTTGTTCCACAAATCATTTTACCTTACCTCTCTTTTACAATTTATCGATGGGATATAAATATTAGAATGGCCACCATAATTGGTCTTGTGGGCGGTGGCGGTGTGGGTACTTTACTTATGCAGTATCAAGGATTAGCTAAATGGAATGAGGTAGGCACAGTTGTGATTGTTATTGCTGTAGTGGTATGGGTAATGGATTATCTTTCTGCCCGTATAAGAGAGGCCATATACTAATCATTAGACTCGTCGAATGAGATTTTAGTAATTTCTAACCACACTTCTTCTTTTGGTGTTTTTACTGAAACCTCATCACCGACTTGTTTTCCCAACAAGGATTTGGCCATAGGACTCTTCCAGCTGATTTTTCCGCCCTTAGTGTCTATTTCATCCTCTCCAACGATTTGAAACACTCTTAACTCACCGGTCTCGTACTCTACTGTAACAGTAGCAGAAAACACCACTTTTTCAGAGGTCATCTTTTGAGGATCAACTGGATAGGCGGATTCAATTTTTTTCCCGAGATAGCGTAGACGACGATCAATTTCTCGTAGTCGTTTTTTGCCATAGATATAGTCACCATTTTCGCTTCTGTCCCCGTTTCCTGCAGCCCAAGCAACGGTCTCAACGACTTTTGGTCGTTCTTCTTGAACAAGAAACTGATACTCGGCCTTGAGTTTAATCAACCCTTTGAGAGTAATATAATTTTTCTGCTGTGAGTCTGACATAATTGTAAAATAGCAATTGAATTTGATTATGGCAAAGTATGATTTAAACTTAAATCATGAAGTCTTCTTACAAAATATTTTTTATATGTCTTTCGATAATCACTTTTTTTTCTCTTACTCACTTATCGACGTTAGCTTTTGCCTCTAGAAGTGTGGTCACCGATTATAGAACTCAGTTTTTGCTGAACCAAGCCAATAAATCTTCTGATTGGCAAAAAAAATTCTGCCAATTTAAACGTGGTATCAAAGGGATAAAAAAAAATACCTATGACAAACTCATTCCTCTTCTTATCAATGAGGCTCTCAGTGCTGGCCACAATACCAGTCCCTGTATTTTGATCGCTCTGGCAAAATCCACCGAGGATGCGTTTCAAAAAAACCCTCAATTGATAAAACTTTATACGCAAAAAAATATATTGGCTCTTTTTCAATACTTTATTCATCAAGACAACACCAGAATAGAAACCTCATATATAGTTTCCTACCTAGGGGAAGCGGCAATTCCCTTTCAGCAAGAAATTATAAAAGCCTTTAAAAAAGAAGACTTTCATTCTCAGTACTATATTTCTCCCTTATTTAATCTACAAACTCCTGACGCCCTAGAAGCTCTTTATCAAGGGTTACGATCCGAGAAACCACAAATTCGATTAAACTCAGCAAACGTGTTAGGAAAAACAACAAAACAAAAAGACAAAACAGTCGCTATCTTGAGATCCTCTATCGCTTATCAACAAAGTAAAAAAAATCATCAGACTCTTCTCGCTGTCATTGCGGCCATTGGTGAATTCGGCCCTCTTGCTGAATCGGCTTATACTGCAATAAAGAATCTTTATTATTCTGGCCTATCTAAACAAGTCAACGATGAAGAACTTTCGCTCATTAGCCTATCTAGTCTCTTTAAAATCAGTCCAAAAAATACTCACACTCAGCTGGCCCTTCAACAAGCCCTTGAATCTAACAAACCAAAACTGCAAACATTAGGGAAACAACTTATCCAAGAAAAAAAAGTCGATTGAGATATAACGATAAAAAATAGAGAGCTGGATAGGTAGCTATCCATATGTGCAAAAATCGATTCAAACCAAACACTATCGCCACAAACATATGGAAAATTAATCCCAATGCTAAAAATACTTCGAGAGTAGGAGTATGAACTATAGAAAACGCAAAAAATAACTCAAAAACGATAACCAAACCACTTAAAAGAGAATACGTAGATGATTTCAAACTCGGAAACAAAGGGACATATGGGCTAATCTGCAGATAAGCCTTTAATGCAAATCCGCTTCTCCAATCTGCATTTTTAATTTTTATAAAGCCAGAGATCAGGTACGACATCAAACTCTGGATGGCTATATAAAAAAGCCCTGCCTTCGGAAAAAACACCTCTATGGACAAACCCATTAAAACAACCATAGACATTGAGTCACTGCCACCATTGAAAGACTTTGCACAAGCTCTAGCTATCCAAATAATCGAAATAATCAACAGAAGATAAACGAACACCGAATGAATAAATAGTATCAAAACACTCAACACCAATCGGAATATCAACCATCCGTTCGGCCATAAATCATAAGGCCATCCTAAGGGCCATATTCCATTATTGGCAAAGACTTTTTTAATTTTAAAGTATTCTAAAGATTGAAAAATGAGTGCAAACGAAAGAAAAATACGGGTCAGAGTTAATGCTGTATAATAAGATTCAGGCATTAATATTAACCTCTAACTCCAACCAAGCCTCTTGTTCATTTGATTTTAAGTCAGTAATTGTTACCCTAATCGGAACACGCCCCTTAATCCCATAAGAATGATGATGTTTGATGATATAGATTACAGATTTCTCAAGCACTTTGTAACTCTCAAGATCTTTAATTCTTGAATTCTGCTCTGATAAATTATCCCAAAGCTCTAACTCTTGTCGCAAAAAAACTAAATTGTTATTTATGGCATGTCGTAAATTGATCCATGGGTTAATAAAAAAATTCAAAAGCTTGAAGCGCTCTGTTTTTTTAAATAAAGGTTGCCAACGAGCTTTTAAGTAAACCTCAATTTCAGGTTGAATCCCAAGCTCTCCAAAAAATTGCCATTTAGGAAAAAACAAAACTAACCAACTCATCCTTATAGTTTAAATCATTTTTAGGCCTTACATAAAGTCCAGGTTTCTCTATAAAAAAACTATGATTTTACATAGCCCTTAGGCTTATCTATAATTATCCTGACATCAACGGAATAGAACAAACAACGGGACGACCTTCATTTGAGAACTTTAAGTACAGAACAAATGTACCAAATTATCGTAGACAAAACTGACCAACTCCCCTCTCTACCGAGTATTGTTTATGAACTTTTAGCTCTGGTAAATGATTCTATGGCTAGCCTGAAAGCCTATGAAGATCTAATTTCAAGAGACCCTTCTCTCGCATTACAAGTGCTTAAAATGGCTAATTCTGCATTCTATGGAGTTCCGGGAGAAACCGATTCTATTCAAAAAGCTATCACCTACTTAGGCACAGAGAAAATTTACCAAATAGCTATTACGGCCACAGTTTTTGAAAACTTAGAAGCTGATGACTCTCGCTTTTTTAGAATTAGAGAATTTTGGCAGCATTCTTTTGTAACGGCTCTTTGTAGTGAACAACTTGCCCTTGAACTTAACTTTGAAAACCGATCTTCTGCTTTTTTATCAGGCCTTTTACACGATGTCGGAAAAATTGTGTTTCAAATTTTTAATTCAGAGAGTTGGAATCAAATTTGCGCCTACGCGCAACAACAAGAAACATCAGTCTTTGATGCCGAAAATAATTTGAACGCCCTTAAACACACGGAAATTGGGTATAGAGTCTGTCAAAAATGGAATTTTCCAAAAGAAGTTCTATTAGCCATACGACATCACCATGACTACGATAAAGATTTTTCTTCTCACTACTCGGCCGATCAAGTTAAACTCATTGATATAGTGTCTTTAGCTAATATCCTTAGCCATACACTAAATATTGGTCATAGCGGATATAATATTCGTACAGAAGTTCCTTTAGAAATTGTAGAAAGACAAAATATAAGCAGAAAAAGATGGGTAGATTTTTTGATGAGGCTTAGAGATCAGCTGGAAGCCAGTGAATCTGTCATGGCAAGCCTATTAGAAAACTAATTTTTTCGAGTGCAACTCAACCCTAAGGTCTGCACCTCTTGTACATCAGAAGAATTAACTGGATAAAGATTCACAAGACCTATTTTATCATCAATATCGAGCTGATAAATTCCCGCTCTATAATAAGACATCAATGCATAAACAGTATCTTGAGGGTGATCGAGCCCTAAGCAATGCCCAATTTCGTGACCAACGACTCCTAAAAAGGTTTTACTGGAATCATAGACAGATTCTCCTAAAGTAACCGTGCACTCATTTATCTGATGATTTGAATTGGTGGTAAATCGAGCCACCCCAGCCTGTACTCCTCCTGGATTTCCGTCTACTAAAGTAATGGTCCTATCTGTACCCCTTGACGCAAAATCGGCGTCACTACTACTCACCAATGTGACGTATGCCGATTGTATAGAATTATAGTCTGAAAATATAGCCTGCATCATCTGTTCTAC
>JAGRAA010000087.1 GCA_020435185.1 Bdellovibrionales bacterium
ACGCGCTATGGACACCAAAGTGTGTCCGTACCTTTTAGGTCTATCACCTTTAAAGTACCTGGACTTTTGTTTCTGGTCTCCTCATGATAACTTATTATTATGTGGAGTCTTTCTCGGTGGCAACTTAAGTTTGACCACGCCTTTTTAATGGTTACATTATTTCTCATAGGACTGGGGCTCGTACAAGTTTATAGTGCGAGCTATATTTATGCTATTGAGTCTTATGGCGACGGGATGTTCTTTTTTCGTAAGCAGTTGATGTATGCTGTAGTAGGTTTAGTCGCTTTAATTTTTTGTATAAATATAGATTGGAAGTATCTTAAGTGGGTAGGGGTTGCTTTGTGGGTCATCGGCGTACTGGGTACGGTGGCCACATTTATTCCATCGCTCACATTAAAAGCCGGCGGAGCCGCGAGATGGATACGGCTTCCTTTTGATCAACGATTTGAGCCTGGTGAGCTGTTAAAAATTACCTATCCTTTTATTTTTGCTGTCTTTCTTAGTTATCGTGATAGATTGAATGGCTCTATCTTAAAGGTTGTGGTTTTCGGTATACTGTTGTCTCCTTTATTTTTACTTTTAAAGCAGCCTGATTTTGGAACTTTTGTGATTTGTTTGCTGTGCATTTTTTCAGTGGCTTTTATTCATGGTTTAAAATGGAGATTTATTGCGCTCGCAGGAATGACTATTTTACCTCTCTTTTATTTTTTAGTGATTAATGTTCCCTATCGTTTGGCTCGTCTTAAAGTTTTTATAGACCCTTGGGCTGACCCAGAAAACAGAGGATTTCAAATTATTCAAAGTATGTTGAGTTTTTATTCTGGCGGACTGTCTGGAGTCGGAATAGGTGAAAGTCAGGGGAAGTTGTTCTTTTTACCAGAAGCTCATACTGATTTTACCCTCGCCATTTTTGCTGAAGAATGGGGTTTTGTGGGAGTTTTTTTAGTGGCATTACTTTACGGTTTTTTAATTTTACGTGGATTAAAAATTTCTATGCATGCAGAAAATATCTTTTCACGAAATGTGGCATTAGGTATAGTAACCGTGTTTGCTCTTTCAGTATTTATTAATATTGGAGTAGTGATGGGAATGCTACCCACAAAAGGCTTAACCTTACCCTTTATAAGTTACGGAGGAAGTTCTTTGGTGAGCATGTGTTTGGCTTTAGGAATTTTGTTAAACATCGATAAGAGTTCGCGTTTTAGAATTAAAGATAACAGTAAGAAGTTTAAACCTATTCAATAAATTCATTCGGATTTAAGGTTTTACTTTTCAATGAGAAAGCAGCAATTGATGAAGAAAATAGTGGTGATAGCAGGTGGAGGAACTGGCGGGCATATTTATCCTGCTTTGGCTATTGCAGAAGCTTTAAAAATAAAAGATTCTGAAGTTGAGATTCATTTTGTAGGTACGGGTCAAGGTTTAGAGGCAAAGATCATTCCTTCTTATGGGTATCCTTTACATTTTGTTCCTGTAGGTATGTTAAATTCTAATGTAAATTTAGTGACGAGAATAAAGACATTGTTGTTATTGCCCTTTGCCTTTTTGAAGGCGCTTTGGCTAGTATTTAAACTAAAGCCAAATTTAGTGTTAGGTGTCGGAGGTTATGCTTCCGCTCCTATGGTTTTTTTATCGAGTCTTTTAAGAAAAAAAACCTATTTATGGGAACCTAATGCTTATCCAGGATTGGCCAACCGATATCTTTCGAAATGGGTAGATGCTAGTTTGGTGGTGTTTGAGAGCGCTAAAGAATATTTGCAATCCAAAAATTTTTATAAAGTAGGATTGCCTGTAAGAAAAGAAATTGAATCCTTAGCGAAAAAGGATGTGGCACTTTCTAAAGATGATGCCTTTAAAATTTTGATTTTTGGAGGGAGTCAAGGAGCACTGAGAATCAATGAGGTGTTTTGTGAAAT
>JAGRAA010000088.1 GCA_020435185.1 Bdellovibrionales bacterium
TTTCTAACTCTTTCAACTCTAAGCGCTTGATTTCATCTCTAACCTTAGCGGCCTCTTCAAATTCTAAATCATCGCTTAGTTTTTTCATTTTCTTTCTAAGCTCTTTGATCTGAGCTTTGATCTCTCGACTCGTGATGAGTTCATCTGGACCTAATTCCACTCGCTTTAAAGGGTCCGAAAGATCTATCTTGGAGTATTCTTTTTGATAAATCTCCATTAAACCTTTTACCGATTTTTTAATCGTTTGTGGAGTGATCCCATGTTTTTCATTATACTCCATCTGAATCTTACGCCGTCTTTCGGTTTCAGAAAGCGCTTTACTCATGGATTGAGTCACTCGATCGGCATAAAGAATAACCCTACCTTCAGAGTTTCTCGCCGCTCGACCTATGGTCTGAATCAAGGATCTTTCAGATCTTAAAAATCCTTCTTTATCGGCATCCATTATGGCCACAAGACTCACCTCTGGAATATCCAATCCTTCTCTTAAAAGATTGATTCCCACAAGTACGTCAAAAACCCCTAAACGAAGATCTCTGATGATCTCTGTTCTTTCCATAGTTTTTATATCACTATGAAGATACTTAACCTTAAGACCAACAGACTCATAGTAACTGGTTAAATCTTCGGCCATTTTTTTGGTTAACGTGGTCACTAAAACTCTTTGTTTTTGTTCTATTCGTTGGTGAATCTCTTCTAACAGATCATCCACCTGATGAGTGGCCTTTTTAACTTCAACGATGGGGTCTAATAAACCCGTCGGTCGAATAATTTGCTCAATGACTAACCCTTCACTTTTATTCAGTTCATACTCTCCAGGAGTAGCCGAGACATACAGTGCTTTATTAATTTTACTTTCAAACTCTTGAAAATTTAACGGCCTGTTATCTAAGGCACTAGGGAGTCGAAAACCATGCTCCACAAGGGTTAGCTTTCTTGCCCTATCCCCACGATACATCCCTCCTATTTGAGGAACGGTCACATGACTTTCATCGATAATAGTTAAAAATTGGTCAGGGAAATACTGCAAAAGAGTCGGAGGAGGTTCGCCAGGCGCCGTTCCAGTGAAATGTCTGGAGTAGTTTTCGATTCCTGGGCAGAAACCCATTTCGGCAATCAACTCCAAATCATAAGAGGTTCTCTGCTCAATCCTCTCTGCTTCGATGTACTTCATTTCATTCTTAAAGTGATTAATTCGTTCTCTTAACTCTTCTCTAATAGTTTCTATGGCGTTTTTTTGATTTTCATCCGTAGCAACATAATGGCTTCCTGGGTAGACAAAAATACGATCAAGGTCCTCTAAAAGCACTCCTGTCAATGGGTCCACCCAACTGAGTCTATCGATATAATCCCCAAAAAACTCCACTCGAAGAGCTCTTACATCTTCATAGGAAGGCATAATCTCTACAAGATCACCACGAACACGAAAAGTTCCTCGATGAAAATCTACGTCATTTCTTTGGTACTGAATTCTTACCAATTCTCTAAGCAGATGATCTCTTACCATTTCTTCATTGGATTTAATTTCTACCACCATATTTTCATAGGCTTCAGGACTTCCCAATCCATAAATGCAAGAAACGCTGCTCACAATGATCACATCTCTCCGTTCAAACAAGGACCTTGTAGCAGAATGCCTCATTCGATCGATTTGATCATTCACCGCGCTATCTTTCTCAATGAAAGTGTTCGTGTTTGGAATGTATGCCTCAGGTTGATAGTAGTCATAGTAACTAACAAAGTACTCGACGGCATTGTTGGGAAATAACTCCTTAAATTCGGCAAACAACTGAGCCGCCAAGGTTTTATTAGGAGCTAATATTAAAGTGGGAATATTTAAATTTTGAATAACATTAGCCATTGTAAAGGTTTTGCCAGACCCTGTGACTCCCAAGAGCACTTGCTGGGGCAAATTCTCTTGGTAATTGGAGGTCAATTCTTTTATGGCCTGAGGTTGATCTCCAGAGGGTTTAAATTCTGAAACAAGTTCAAACTTTTTATAACTTCTTTCCATTTACTTTTGAACTTCCCATACCGTTCCGTCCGGTCGGTCCATAACCGAAATACCCATTTCATTGAGTTGATCTCTGAGCCGATCAGACTCTTCAAAATTTTTATTATTTCTAGCCTCTATTCTTTGGCTCACTAATTGATCCACTTCTGACCGATTTAAACCAGATTTTTTAAGAAGCATATCATCAAGCACTCTTAGATACTCATAAGCATTTTCTTGGAATAACGCCATTATTTTTCCTTTTTCCTTGATAAATCGAGTAAAGGCATCCGCCACCGCCATCTTTTGAGCAGAAACTTTTCCAGGTAATGCACATAAAGCATTAAAGCTTTTTAAGTACTCATAAAATAATGCAAAAACTTCAGGCGTATTAAAATCATCATTTAAAGCCTCTTGAAAACGAGACTCAGATCCCTCCATGAGTTGCTTAAACTTTTTTGGTATATCCGTCTGAGAAAACTCAATACCTGTAGATAAAATTTGCTCTGCCAAATTGAGCGCAGAATAAAATTTAGCAAGAGAACCAATCACTCGATGAATTTGATCTTCACTAAAATCTATAATGCTTCGGTAATGATGAGAGAGCATCATTATTTTTAAAATCTCTCCATTGAATTCTTCAATAAAAGATCTTCCCGTACGAATATTGCCCAAGGACTTAGACATTTTTTGATTGCCAAACTCCAACATATTATTGTGCATCCAATATTTTACAAAAGTCTTTCCGGAATGCCCTTCACTTTGTGCAATTTCATTCTCATGGTGAGGAAAAACCAAGTCTAATCCTCCGCCATGAATATCAATTTGATCTCCTAGTAAGCAATGGCTCATCACTGAGCATTCGATATGCCAACCTGGGCGACCTTTACCCCAAGGAGACGTCCAAGAGGGCTCTCCGGGTTTTGCTGATTTCCACAAGGCAAAGTCAGCCGCATGATGTTTATCTTGATTCACTTCCGCTCTAGACCCGGTCAACATATCATCAATATTTTTATTGCTTAGCTTACCATAATCTTTATAGCTTTTTACATCATAGTAGACGTCGCTTCCTAAATCTGTTGAAATCACATAAGCATGTTTTTTTTCGATGAGATCAGAAATGTAATGAATAATATCATCCATGTGTTCAGTGACTCGTGGATTTTTTGAATGAGGCCTTAATTTCAAGCTTTGATAGTCCTTCTCAAACTCAGCAATATACTTTTCAGCAATTTCTTCAGAAGTCACTTTTTCTTGATTCGATCTATTGATAATTTTGTCGTCGACATCGGTATAATTGTATACGTAGGTCACATTATACCCTAAAACCTCTAACCAATTTCGAACGAGGTTAAAGAAAATAGCTCCTCTAAAATTTCCTACATGAAGAAAGTCATAAACCGTAGGACCACAAACATAAAGCTTCACTTGCCCCTCATTAAGAGGTGTAAATTCTTCTTTTGTTCGAGTTTGGGTATTGTATATTTTTAAGCTCATGCTTTTTCCTATTTAGATTCTTTAATTTTTGATCAACTTTCGCTTAATTTTCGCTAAATTTTCTAGAACTCTTTATGACCAGAAACTCTTGATCTTCTCTGCTCTTAATAATAACTCTTTTATCGGTATGAGGGGAGCCAATAAAGAAAGATCAGGACCATGAGGTCGACCAATAACGACCACGCGCAAAGGCATAAATAACGTCTTTCCTTTTACCTCACAGTGTTTTTTCACAAGATCCTGAATACTTTTAAATTCATCCCCAGTCATAAATTCATGAGAGATAGATTTAAGCTGATCAATCCAAAAACTCACCACTCGCTGAGATTCTTCCCATTGCAACACTTCATCGGCCCCGTCAGATTTTTCAAACTTTACTAAGGGCTCAAATAAGCCGACCGCGTCCTCAAAGACTTCCATATACGGCTTGAAGAGTTCCAACGCTTGCAAAGCTTTATCCCGCTCAATCTGAATTCCATGGGCAGACAATACCGGTTGGATTTCTATCCACAACTGCTCATGAGTTAAAGCACGCAGATAAGTTGAGTTCATCCACTTTAATTTCTTCTCATCAAAAACGGCACTGGATTTCACAAACCGTGACATATCCATTTTCTCAATAAGCTGTTCTCTAGTTAATAACTCTTCTCCGGTGGCTGGAGACCAACCCAATAGGGCCATAAAATTAATTAAAGCTTCAGGCATGAAACCTTTTTGTTTATATTCATGGCAACTTGTGGCCCCATGACGTTTCGAAAGCTTCTGCTTATCGCCTCCAAGAATGATAGACAAATGACCAAATTCAGGAGCCTTCAACCCTAAAGCATCGATCACCATAAGTTGTCTTAGAGTATTGTTTAAATGTTCCTCCGCTCTGAAAACATGAGAAATCTTCATCAATGCATCGTCCACGGCACAACAAAAATTATATACAGGCATTCCGTTGGAGCGAATAAGAATGAAATCACCCACCATATCTTCAGGAAACGAAACCTCTCCCCTGATGATGTCAGTGAAAGAATAAGACTTTTTAGGCACCTTTAAACGAACAGTCGGATTATCTCCTTGAGAGATTCTTTTTTTTGCCTCATCAAGACTCAAATCCCGGTAAGGACTTTCTATGTGAGAAAATCCAGATCCAATTTGTTTTTGCTTTTCTATTTCTTCATCCGTTAAGAAACAATAATAGGCCTTACCTTGATCAATAAGCTTTTCAGCATGGGCCTTATAAATATCCAGACGTTCACTTTGTCGATAAGGCCCATACTCTCCAAGGGATTGAAAGGTTTCCTGATGAACTCCCTCATCCCAATTGAGTCCCAACCATTGAAGATCCTCAATTTGCATCTTTAAAGACTCTTCTGTGCTTCGCTCTAAATCCGTATCTTCGACTCTAAAAATAAACTTTCCATTAAATTTTTTGGCTAGCAAATAATTATAAAGAGCGGTTCTCGCTCCCCCTACATGAAGATAACCTGTAGGACTTGGCGCAAATCTAAACCG
>JAGRAA010000089.1 GCA_020435185.1 Bdellovibrionales bacterium
CTTTCCTATTGTAATCAAACCATGGGTGAAGCGAATGCCAGTAATTTTAAAAATCATGACCACTGCGTGACAGGGCAAATTACTCTTTGTGAACAGCAACAGGCCTCAAATGCTAATATGCAAGGATTAACCTCATATTGTGAGCAAACGAGTGCTCAAAGCTGTCAAACTTGGAGTAAAGGAAATCCTTCAGGATTAGATAGTAATTGTATGCAACAAAAGGTGACTCAGTGTTTAGAGTCCACTTGTGGATCATTTGCACAAGACCAGGCTCCTGGTGAATGCATAAATGCATTAGGGCCTGATTTAGTGGCTAATTCAGGGGATGAAGTACAAATTAATGGTGCACAGTATGATGGCCAAGACTGCCAACCTGATCCACTAGGTCTCGTCCCAGAGAACTGCTCCAATGAAGCTAAAAACACAGCTCAAAAAGATCCTGATCCTCAACAAACTCCATCGGGTCAGTGCACCTCTAGTAATTGCCAAAATGCTATGAACTATGCCCATCAATACTGTGCCTCTCGATCAGGAGTCGATAAAAGGAGCTGTCTAGAAAATGCCATTCAAACCTGTGGCAATGACTCTGCTTGCGCAGACTCTGTATTTTCCTCTCAAGGGATCAATCGACAAGAACTCTTAGCCACCGAAAATGACCTAAATCAAATAGAAGAAGATGCGTCCTTAGTGCAAAACCTCATCAATCAATGCTCTCAGGGTAAGAGCGAAGCCGCCAAATGTTGTGGAAATCCAAATTCTTGCTATCAAGGTGGTGAGAATATGAATGGTCTTCTGCAAACCGTAGCCATGATGAAGGGAGCTACAGGGGGATCAATTAGTGAGAGCTGTGATATGATGGATAAACTCTCACAAGCAGGAACTTTAAGTAACTCAGTCGCCTTAGGGATTTGTCAAAACAATAGAAATGAATGCGATAGTCAGTGTAAAGACGTACAAGGCCGATTAAGCGCACAAAAAAATCAAGTTCAAGGAGTGTGTGCAAACAGCTCTTTAGAGTATATCGCTCAAGGAAGCTCACGCTGTGGATCGCAAATGAGTTTTTTAGATAAAAGCCTCTCTCAGGCTTCTAAAAACATCGCACAGTGTGAAGCTCTTAGCGAAAAGCAAGTACAACTTGGATCTCAAATCGGAGCCCTAGCCGTTGCCAGCAAGCTCTCTCAAGCCTGCGCTTCACAAGCAGAGAGTCAAGCTAATGATAGTGTCTCCTCACAAGAGTACGCAGATGTAGGATTTGGATTTAGCGGAGACTGCTCAAATCCTTCATTTTCTAATAGTCCAGCATGTGTGGCCTGCAGAGCTAATCCTTCTTTAGGCCAATGCGCTTTATTAACGGGATTGAACGAAGAGCCTTCTGTGGATTATGCCAGTGCTCAGGACACTTCTTCAGTGGATTTAACAAAAAACCAATACAAGGCTGATCAAGTGGGATTAAGCTCACTCAATGATGATGTAGAAAGCAATGATCCTAGCATGTCTTCTACTTCTCAAGCCAGCGTCAGCTCAGGAAACTCTAATGGAGGAGGTGGAAGATTAGGCTCATCCGGTGGATCTTCCATGAAGGCTCTTGGAAATTCAAAATATGCCTCATCCAATAAAGGATACAACACGAATATTTTGCGTGGAACAAAAGGCGGAGGCGGATACCGATCTTCTTCCGGGTTTAGATCTCCAGCCAGTGGATTAGGTTGGAGCATAGATAAATGGGGCAACACTTTAAATAGCCCACTAAAAGCCGGCGGATATTATTCAAACATTGTAAAAGATGCTTTGAAAAATAATAAACAAGGACTTCTTGAACAATTAATGAAGGACTTCAAAGCAAGAGATATAAAAGACTTAATGGCCAAGGCAAAATCTAAAGATCGACAAGATCTCGCTCGCCCTCCAGGTACTCTGGGTCACGACCCTCTTTTGCCTGATGAACTTCGAAATCTAGCTAGTTCCAATCAAGGAATAAAAAAATTTCTGAATCATCCATTATTTTCTGTGAATGGATTTGTCTTCAATGCAGGACATGCCTTTTCTTTGGGTCTGCTCAGTACCTTAGGATTGCTATTTTTCATTTGGAAACGAAAAAAACTAAATAAGTTTGGTGCTCTTTAAAAGCTCAATCGCAATTTCCACTTTGTTAAAGGGAGCGCTCACCTGAAAACCCGAAACCATTCCTTTGGCATCTTCGATAATTCTTTGACCGATATCCAAACCGCGTCTAATGGCCTCTTCTTTAGAGTCACCCGCTTTTTCCATTTCTTCGATAACCCAATCTGGCACCTCTACTCCTGGCACTTCGTGTTTTAAAAACTCTGCGTTTCTCAAACTCACTAAAGGCCATACTCCCATTATTATAGGAATATCCACTCCTCCGAGTTTTTCTATAAATCTTTCGTAGGCCTCAACACTATAAATGGGTTGGGTAATGGCATACTCTGCTCCCGCATCCACCTTATACTTAAATCGCTTAATCTCTAATTCCTGATTAGAAGCTGTTGGGTTAAGAGCCACCCCAAAAACAAACTCAGTGGGATCTCCAAAAGTAGAACCTCCAAGATCTAGCCCCTTGTTCATGCGAGACAAAATGTGAGTCATCCCAATAGAGTCCACATCATACACTGCTGTTGCTCCAGGGACGTTACCCAATTTCGGCGGGTCTCCGGTGATAAGCAGTACATTCCTCACTCCGTTTACGTGACATCCCAAAAGGTCTCCTTGGAGCCCTAAAAGATTACGATCTCTTGAAGTTAAATGAGGAATGGGTTCGATTTTAAAATTTTGTTTTATATATATAGAAAGTTGTAAACTACTCATTCTCGAAACCGCTCGAGCTCCATCCGGAATATTTACAAACTCGACGCCGGCATCCTCTAACTGCTGAACTCGATTTAAAAACTCAGAAGCGTCCACACCTTTCGGAGGGATAATCTCCACAGAAACGACGCTCTTGTTTTTAAACAAGAACTCTCCCAACCGGCTTCTTTCACTCAAAGGCAAGGGCTTTTTAGGCTCATCACAAATGGGCTGAATATTTTCAGGAAGATTCCCCTCTAGAACCTCAGAGGTTTTTGCCATTCTCAGGGCATTGGCTATGGCTTTAATATGGCCTTCATAAACACCGGAATGTCCTCCTACGATATTTGCTCCAGCTTGGACAAATCGCTTTGCATACTTACCTAGATAATCCGGATTACAAAGATAAATGTACTCATCATTTACATACCGGGGAAAGCCAGCATTGGGTTTTAAGCAAATCGGTTTTTTTGTAAGAGGTCTTAATCTATTAAGAGCGGTGAGCATTGTACTCGGTCCAATTTCACCGCAAATTCCCACTATTTCAATATTGTACTGATGAGCTAAATCCACAAACTCTTGTAGAGTATGTCCAAACGAAGTTTTAAAGCTTTCTTGCAATGCAATGGTCGCCATTATCGGCAGCGATGAAACCTGTCGACAAGCTTCAAGACAAGCCTTTAATTCGGTTAAATCATGAAAGCTCAACAGTTGAAAAGCGTCGATTTTATTTTGAGCAAGAGCTTGAGCAGATCGAAGAAAGATGCTTTTTGCATCGTCGAAACTTGTAGGTCCAAGAGGCTCCATAATAAGACCTAAAGGTCCCATGGTTCCCATCACATAGGCATCACTCCCCGCTAGATCACAGGCTATTTCACAACTGGCCTTTATGATCTCTTCCAGTTGATCTTGTAATCCGTACTCTACCAATTTAGATTGGATGGCATTAAATGTATTGGTAGAAATCAACTGAGCTCCAGAAGAATAAAAAGCATTCGTTACTTCAGAAACGGAATTAGGCTCCAACAAACTCAACTCTTCAAAGCTACGATTAATATAAAAACCTTTCTGATACAAAGACGTTGCCAAACTTCCATCACAAATCAGTGGTTTTTTATCATTTAATTTTTCGATTAAACTTATTTTTTCCAACGAGAGGACCTCATTCTATGCGGTACAGGTTATGTTCTTATTTACGGCCGTATATATCTTCATATCGTGTAATATCATCTTCTCCAAAGTACTCTCCTGTTTGTACTTCGACAAAAACAAGAGGAGACGATCCCACATTTTTAATTCTATGCTTATGATTTGAAGGAATTCCTATACTTTGTCCAGAAGTTAATTGCTTAATTTCATCATCCAAGGTGATTTCCGCTTTACCTTCAACAATAACCCAATGCTCAGAGCGTTTTTCGTGACTTTGGTAAGACAACTGGCCGCCAACATCAACAGTGATCGTCTTTGCTTTAAAAGATTTTTCGTCGGCCAAGACTTCAAAGGTCCCCCATGGTCGTTTTTCAAATGGATGCCGAGTGGCCTCCTGCTTCTGCATGGACTTCATATCGGCTACGATATCTTTAATTCCTTGGCTTTTACCTTTTTTGGCCACCAATAATGCGTCAGGAGTATCCACGACAATAAGATCAGAAACACCCACTAATCCAACCACTTTGTTTTTAATGGAATACAAAAAGTTATTTTGAGCGTCTTTGCTGAACGCACTCACGCCTGTGTCCAGTTTAAGATCAGGGATTTCATCTCCAAGCCGAGCAATTTCTTCCCAAGACCCCACATCGCTCCAAGATAAATGACAAGGTATACAAACCTGATTTTTGACCTTCTCCATAATGGCATAATCTATACTTTCCGATTCTAAATTAGCATAGATTTGATCAATGTTAGAAAAATCCTCTTGAAGTTCACTGAGCCGAGACCAAAGATCCGGTTGATGTTTCTTGAAAGACTCAATCATGGTGGAAACTTTAAAAACGAACATTCCTGCGTTCCAATAGTAGCGTCCTTCGTTCATAAAAAATTGAGCTTTATCTGAAGTGGGTTTTTCATGAAAAGCTTTCACCGAATAGGATTTTAAATCTTCTTTTTCTAAATTCACTTGATCCAATTGCACTTCAATATATCCATAACCCGTATCTGGACGCGTGGGTTGAATACCTATGGTGACAATATTATTCTCTTGAGCGCAAAGATCTGCCAAAGAAACCGCTTGAAGAAATTTTTCTTCATCCAATATCAAATGATCAGCAGGAAAAACTCCCACCACCTCATTCGTTTTATTTTTGAACTCCATCACTCGACAAAGCAAAGCTATTGCCGGGGCCGTGTTCTTGCCAAATGGCTCAAATATTAGGTTCGTCAAATCAAGACTTTCTTTAAGTGCCGACTTCGTCGTCAAGTCTTTCATTGAAGCTACCGTGAGTATGTTCACCTCTCCAAGAGTCTTTAAACGCTTTATAGTAATGTCCAAAAAACTAGAATCAAAGAATTCACAAAATTGTTTAGGATAACTCGCTCTCGAAACAGGCCATAATCTTGTGCCACTTCCACCAGACATTATCACAGGAATCATTACTAGCCTTTCTATGCTGCAATTATTTATGTCGCTAATATAGCCGTCTAATTAATCCCTCTACTTTATATGTCTTTTATATATCTGCAAAGAGACATTCCTTTTCAATACCCAACTGTTTAGTCACAATGGCATTAAAGAGTATTTTATATTTTAAATTATAGCTTA
>JAGRAA010000090.1 GCA_020435185.1 Bdellovibrionales bacterium
CCCATGAACACTCTCCTGCGCAAAGAGCGGGAGTTGAAAAAAAGATATTGAGTTTTAGGGAGTTCTTCAAGGAGCGCACGACTCTCCATCAAGTAGATCTTAGTAAAAACTGGGAGGATTTTGTTAAAAGAAGAGACCCTCTTTCTAGAAGAGTCATTCAAGGCTACAAAGGAATTTGATTCTTCCCATTAATCCCAACTAAAACTCAATGAAGATTTCAAAAACTAAAGAAATACACCCTCCATCTCACTTCAAAGAATAGGCTGAAGATCTCCATACATACTTCGAGGCTCTCTTCAGCTACTCTTCCGGGCGCACAATAATTAATTAATCAACGGAACGCGAATGATTTTATCGCGACAATTATAATCAAGGTAAGACACTCCATGAAGATCGTCTTTAAAGGCTTGATCCACTTTTACACAACCTTCTCCTGATTTCAATCGTAACTGGGCAGGAGCATAAACTCCCAGGAGTTTACTCCCTTCGTAATAAGGCACCACAAATCTCACGCCATTCGCAAAACCGGATCCCTCTGTTGTATAAAGCGTAGGGACAAAATCTGCGAACTCATTATTTCTACTTCCAATTATAAACGGAAAATTCACCGTATTCGTTGAAGCATCAGGATAAAATGTATAACGCCTTAAACTCGTATAGGAAGCCTGCTGTCTTGTCATGTCATGAAATTGCATTTCAGAGTTTGTAAGCACAAAAACGGAGGCCCCGATTTTTTCTCCATAAAACCCAAATCGAGCCCAAAGAGCCGAATCAAATTGGTCTCGCAAAGGCCCAACAGAAGTGTCAATAAACTTTTGATCTCCGCCTGCTATCATTGAGACACGGTTTTCATCAAACTTTTGTTGATCAAACCAAAAAGTCCCGTTGTACCGGCCTTTATTATTATCTAATGAGAATACACTCCCTACTCGAGTCTGAAGTAAATTTCTGTATTGATCTGAATGAGTAAATAAATCCACCTCTTTGATGTTTTCTACTTTGCCGTTATAAATCTCACCCACTGCGTATTCAGCATAATAAGAGGAGAAGTTTTGATGGGACTCTTGCCCCTTGACCATAAGAACAGGCACACGTCCTTGACTCAACTGTTCTCGATTGGCTGCTAAACCATCAATGATGTCATAACCCTCTGGACTCGATACCGCTTGTAAACCTTTTTCATAATCTAAATAATAAAATCGAATTTCTGGTTCATTAAAATACTGATAACGCTTATCGATATTTCTGTTCTTCCAGGTCTTTCTCAGAGAAGGTTTAGCTTCGGGGTCATAACCAAACCCTACCCAGCTAGGCACTTTTTTGTCCCCAACTCTTAACCACTGAACTTCATTAGATCCACTCGGGTTCCAAGGCATCTGCGTTCTAACCCCATCTAAAGTGAGCAGATGTTTAAGTTTTAAATTTTCATCGAAAATATAGACGAACGCCGGTGACGTTTCATTGCCAACCATAGAACGGTCATCGGTAAAGGACACAACATATTCGCTCTTTCCATCAAAATCTATATCAATTCTAGAAGTGTTATTTAGAACTCTACCTTTTGCTTGAAATTTATCAATAAATTCACTTTCTGCGACCACACTATAAGGTGCTGACTGCGAATCAAGATGACGATCTTGCCTCATAAGATATAACTTCCATTTATCTTCTTTCTTCTGAAGTAATAAATAATCTACGAAATCCAAATTTTGATCTAAAACATGATCAATAGGAAGAGTATCAGTACGTGCGCTAGGCAAATTGCTCACTGCTAACTCAAAAGCTCCTTCTGGGATTTCATCTTTGCTTACTGGAACAACAATCTCTAAGGGGATAACAAACTCTCTGTGTAATTTTCCATCTATAAAAACACTAACCATAAACTCTAGATCTGAAGATATCTGTGAAACAAAAGGATCTTCTATATATATTTTTCCATGAATAACCTTTTCTTGACCTTGTGGCCATCCAGCAAACTGCGATTGAAGCAATTGAATACTCTTCGGTTCAGGCTGTCCTTCAAAAGCTGGAATATTCTTAACAACCAAAGACACGTTTTTAGATGTTCCCAACCAAAAGTTTTTTAATTCAAAATCAAAGTTCAACTCGGATTGCTTTCTATTCCACACAATCACCGACTTTTCCTTCTTTAAAGGCAAGATCAATGTTTGCGGCTCTACTTTATATGCATTTTTAATACTTAGATTTCCAGACAATGTATACTTTCGATAAAGCTCTTTTCTTTCCTCAATAGGTAATTGAGGGGGTGCTTCATGAGGATTCACCGTCACAGCCTTTACTGGTCTTTGATGAGGACGAGCCCCTAAAATCAAACGAGGGTAAATTTCTTCTTTGGGTATTTTTTGACTCAACAACTCGGCCACCGCACAACTCACAAAAGGTGTTGCCTGTGAAGTCCCATGAAGATATTCAAAATTACCTTGTAAGTACTCTGAAGAAAAATAATCCCTAAACCTTACCGAACGAATTTCTCGCGGCCAAGTGGACAAAATATCTAACCCTGGAGCTGCAATATCTACCCCTGGACCATAATTAGAAAAATAAGAGATTGCTCCATCAGGATCGTGTGATGCCACGCAAATGACTCCAGGGTAAGCGCATGGTCTCAATAATGCTTTGGTAGAGTCATTCCCAGCTGCGGTGACAATAATAATTCCTCTCTGTTGCGCCTCTTCAATAGCACTTCTAAAAAGCTCTGAATCCGTCGCCTGAGGCCAACCTAAAGACAAATTAATAACATCTGCTTTATTGTGAATGGCATAAAAAATTCCGCGAGCAATTTTATCTCCCAAATTCTTAGTGCTTCTTTTCTGATCCGGCTCTGTAGGCTCCACTGGAGAAATATTCAAACTTAAGGGCTTTGTTGGTTCATTGGGAGCAATTGACAAGACTTGGACAGGCAAAATTTCAGCATTCTCTGTACAGCCTCGAATTCCTCCGTTCCCACTATTTGCAGCAATAATTCCAGCCACATGAGTTCCGTGTCCTTGTTTATCTCCAAAATCTGGAAACCCCATGATTCCAGCCGTATTAATTTCACGCTTCTTCTTGGGACCTCTCCCTCCATCATCTTCTTCTTTTTGCGCTAAAGTCGACCATCCTTGACAATCCAATGGATAACCGTTGCCATCAAGATCTACTTCCGGGTTATTTGTATCAAACCAAATTTTTTCACATTCTAATCTGCGTGTGTCTGAACAGTCCTTTTCAGGATTATCCGGACACAACAAACACTGTTTAAACTTTTCAAAGGCTTTGCATTCGGTAGGATGGGTAACAATCTTTCCTTGAAGATCAAAATGCCCCTTATCTATACCTGTATCCAACACAGCAATCCTCACTTTTCTCCCTAATTTGTTTTGCTTGAAGAAAGTAGGTTCGATATCTAAAGGTCCGCGATCAGCAGGTACGGGTAAAAATCGACTAGTTCTAAAATCAATCTCAACAGTTCTCGGTCTAAGATTATTACTCAAACCCCATTGTTGATATTCTAACTCATCTTTAGGAGTTGTACTCGGCGTCGTCGTCGAAGACATATCTTGATTTATACAATAAGCATTTTCAATTGATGCAACTATAAAAAACACAGCTAAACATTGAAATAAACCTAATTTAAATTTTATTTTATCTACTCTCATCGGAAGCTCCCATGGGATTTATAAAGCTCTGTATTCAATACACCTGTATCTTTAGAGTATAAATTAATTACCCCGTTTGCCGTTTCAAACATGTCCCCAGGATCTCCTAAAGTATTTCCAAAAAACTCCAAATCTCCATCTTCTTCACCATTACGAAAGCCATTGACCCTAACTGTCAGCAAATAATTCTCTTTTCCTATATATTCTAATATATTTTTTAATGGGATAATTTTAAGAAGCTCATCTAGGGTTAACGTCATCCATTCTGTTTGATCGACTCGACTCTCCCTTGGAAATCCTCTTTTCGCCTGTAAAAAGCCAACAAACCACCCCGAGAGACACTCATAAAGGGTTTGATAACGATAAGATATATTATGAGATGGATTCATATCAGCATCGGATTCATGTTCCTCTACACATCTTTGCATATACATCCGAGTTCCATTTTCAAGACTTCCCCCTCCAAGAAGACTTAAAAAACGATCATAAAAAACTTTATCACTCGCCAAGTACTTGCCATGATTTGGGTCCTGATATCCTGACCGCAAATAGTCCACACCAAGATCAACATGAGTCGCTAGTCTTTCAAACAGTGTTAATAACAAAGGAACAGGGTGAGGGTTCTTTAAATTTTTATGATCTAAATTGTCATATTCTGCAGACTGAAAAAGATCTTTAATTTTATCCATGCCCGATTCGCTAATCGCTAACGAGGCCGTTATTCTATAGAAATCTATAGATTTCAAAGAGGAAAAATTATTTATATCAATGATATTGTAAGAGCCTAAATCGCTAAACTTATCGTTTATTCTATTGAGAATTGCAAAAAATTCATCGGGAGAGGTTTTCCATCCCCCCCATACATCTTTGATAATACTCACGCTAGGGTAAGTTTCTCCATTTCTGGTAAGATCTGTTTCACTGGTGATTAATCTCCAATTCGCAGATCCAAAGGGCTTATTCGAAGGATTAGGATCATCTGTAGAAGCAATGACTCCTGATTTTTCAAGCCATCCATCCAAAACATCACTAAATAAACCTAACCAGTCTCCACCTCTTAAGGAACCCTTTCTATAAGAATAAACTTCCACGAGTTCATCTTCAGGCTTCAAGTCTGGGTAGTCAGGATTGGCCGGGTACAACAATTTTAAATATTCACCCTCTTCAAAATCTTCAGTTTTATTCCACAAAAATTTAGTGGTGACTTTCTGTGATTCAAGATTAATATCTACTCCAAATTGGTTATCTTTAAAATTCGCACCCAGAAGTTCACCATCATTTTCAAGTAAAACATAACGAATACTTGCAGTAAGGTTCTCTCTACGATCATTGTGTTTAATATGCTCTTTTTTAGACTCTTCATCTGAAACAGCATCAAATTCGGCTGGAGTTAATGAAACATCAGGATTATAGTCTAAGACATAAACCTTAGATTTCAGTTTGCTGGATTTTCCTTCTGCGCGTATTCTTAAAATGTTTAAAAAGTAATTAAGATCAAACTGGATTCCTGCTATATCATCGTCACCTTTTCTAAAGCTGACCTGAAGACCATCCTTTGTTCTCGTAATGACAGTTTGGTGCAAAAACACATGCTGCAAATCGAGCCCCAATCGAATATTCGTGACATAACTGACGGGATCCAACCCCATCAAAGTCGCCACATTTGAGGTTCCAGACAAAAAGCCACCAACTCCAATACTATCAGTGACCGTTAATACCTCTCCAAGCTTTAACTGCTTCATAAACTCATCAAAAGGATGAAGACAATTTTTTAAAATGGGTTTTTCAGAACTATCTTGAGGATGATTGGCAATGATTTCGTCATTTTCTTTCGCTATTTTTTCACACTGAGCTTTCATGTCAAACTGAGTGATAAGTCCTTCACCTAAACCATTCATAAAGTTGGGAACATATATTTTAGTCCAATCCACCGAGTCTGCCTCTTTTAGACTCGCCACGGGTTTTACATGTACATAGTTGCGATAAACCTTTACGTTTCCCATAGCCGCAGGACTAAAATTTTCTAGGCCATCGAGGGCTCTAAAATATCCCAAAGAAAATCCAGCGCTCACCGTATCCACTAATTGTATTGAAGCTGTAGAGCCAAAAAATGTTCCCGTGGTCACGTGCCTGGATGTATTCAATGAAATATCAGCAACCGGCCCTCCCCAACTCTCTACATCCAAATATAAGGGCTCCCAGGGTTTTTCTTGAATATGCTTCATCACTCTTTTTTTAAGCTCTTCTCTTCTATTGTCAGCTAAATCAGAGATGCCTTGAATCACAAGTTTTTCATTAATTTTATTTAAACCCTCTTTAATCAAAGAAGTAATTCCCGTAATTTTAACATAACGAAACAAATCCCCGTCTTGTATAGGTGACTCTCTGTCTCCATGTCCAAACCGCTGCGGATATCCTGGTATTCTCTCTACGGTCAGTTTGCCTTTGTCCAAATATTGATTAGAGATCTTCAAAGAAGGGAGTTCATAATTATACTTCTGTTTCACATCAAATAATTTATAAAGATTATCTACGCAATGTAAGACTTTTGCTTTTGCCCACCCTTCAAGCTCTTTAGGATAATGGGCATACTCTATCATCTCATCCCAGTCTTCCTTAGAAAGCGACTGTGCCATTCTTCTCACAATCCACTTCGCATCTTGATAAGTGGTTAACCTAAAAGC
>JAGRAA010000091.1:0-858 GCA_020435185.1 Bdellovibrionales bacterium
CTTTAAAAAAGGATTCACACTTTTTACTGAAGGTGCGGTCACCACTCCATTGGGAGCTTTTTAAAACGTCCAGCAAATATTGAGATTCGTTTTTATAAATATAAGGTTTAGTAAAAGGAATAGCTTTCTTCATTGTGTGTAAATCTCTTCTAGTTTTGTTAATACCGCAGAAAACACATGATTTTTACAGATATAATCATGGGCATTCTGCCCCTTGGTTTGAAGGGTTTGCTTCTGGGCGTAAATCTCTTTTAATTTTTCAGCTAAAGAAGGAGTGCTCTTTGGGAGAGCCAACCAGCCTCTCTCCGTAGACACTAGTTCAGGGGTTCCACCTGCATTTGTAGAAAGCACAGGCTTTTTTAAATAAAAGGCATCTAAAATTGTAAGTGCATAGGTTTCTTTGTAACTGGGCAAAACCATAAGATCCACAGAATTTACATAGCCGAGGTAATCTCTTTGAAAACCTTTAAAGGTCACATTTTTTTGCAAAACTTCATCTTTCATTATTTCTTGGATTTCATTTTGGTAAGCCACAGCATCTGGATCACCAATGGTTTTATCACCCATGAACAATGCTTTAATAGAAAGTCCTTCACTGATCAAAGACTGTATGGCTAAGAGAAGTTCTTTGATACCTTTTTGTCGATCAATACGGGCAAAGACTCCAAGAAACAAATCATTTTCTTGAATAGAAAACTTTTTTCTATGATCAGTGATATTATCAAAACGATGGGTGTCTAGTCCGTAGGGAAGAAGAGCAACCTGGCTTTCAGAAATAGGATGAGTTAACAAAAGATCTCGCGCTGAGTTTTTACCTGCAACAATGACCTTATCAATTTGTTTATAGAGTATTTTATG
>JAGRAA010000091.1:918-2259 GCA_020435185.1 Bdellovibrionales bacterium
ACAGGAACAAACCATTTGATACCGAAGACCGAAGAGACCAGTTTTGACCAATGAAGATGAAGGTGAGTGATTTGATCCTCTTCTATAGCTTTTCGCATTTTCTTGAGATTAAACAGATTAAATCGGTTTAAGGGTACGTCCGTACGTACAGGAATTCCTAGAGAGAGGCAGTGTTTATGAACCGGAGAGTCTTTTGTGGCCCAAACCACCGTTTCATGGCCTTGATTCTTTTGTCGATCAGCTAAGTCTACAGCATAGATTTCAGCGCCGCCCCAAGATTTTTGTGGGCATAAATGAGCAATTTTAATTGGCTTTACGGAATTGGATGTCATTTTAAAGGTTTTCACATAGGATGTGGGCTATTGGCAATGAGTATTTATTGAAAATAACAACTTTAGAGGATAAGTAAAGTTGAATGATATCAAATCGTTATATGTTTAGTGGTTTGTGAAGATCTACGGAGTGAACGAGCTTCGGGTGAAAAAGAGAAAGGTTTTGAAGAAATGCCATCAAATGAGCCTTATAAATTCCCTACAAAAGAGAAAGGAATTAAAAAGACAGTAGACGCTCTTAAGTGGCAGAGGTTAGAAGACCTTTTTCCTACGAAACGTCCTCTTATTTTTAAGGACAAGATAGAGTCAGGTGTTTCTTCGTTGGCTCGTCAGTTTGTTCCTCAATTAGAAGAGTTGTTTGTTACAAAGAATGAGCTGAAAGATCCCATTGGTGATGAGGATCATTCTCCGGTTAAAGGACTGATTCATAGGTATAAGGATCGAGTGCTCTTGAATTTAACTTATCAGTGTGCGGTTCATTGTCGGTTTTGCTTTAGAAAATCTAAAGTTTCCCAAAGCCAATTTAATCCGAATTCAGAAGAAATCCATAGAGCACTAAACTATATACAAGATCACAAAGAAATCAAAGAAGTGATTTTTTCTGGAGGAGATCCTTTTTACACCTCTAATGCTCTTTTAAAAGATACTCTTGAAAATATTAATGCCATTCAAAGTGTGCGTCGTATACGCTTTCATACTCGTATACCCACTGTTCTTCCTAAAAGATTTAATTCTGAGTTGTTGAATATTTTAGAGCAAAGTAAACAAAAGGTTTGGGTGGTGGCTCATATTAATTCTCCTTTAGAATTTACTCCAGAGTCAGACAGAGCCATAGAAGCCCTTCGCAAACGAGGCGTTCAAGTCTTGATGCAAACAGTGTTGCTCAAGGGAGTGAATGACAGAATTGAGTTATTGAAAGAGTTATTGGAGAAAGCTATAGAGAATCAAGTTCTTCCTTATTATTTACATTATCCTGATTTGGTAGAGGGAACTTCACATTTTCGAGTTC
>JAGRAA010000092.1 GCA_020435185.1 Bdellovibrionales bacterium
CCCTACATCTTAATCTTATGTAATTAGGGGTAATTTCAACCAATTCATCCTCACTGATCCATTCCAAAGCTTTTTCTAAACTCAACTTGATCGGTGGAGTTAAGCGGATCGCCTCGTCACTTCCTGAAGCTCTGACATTGGACAACTTTTTTTCTCGACAGGCATTTACATTCATTTCGATACCGTTCATCGACTCGCCTATCACCATGCCTTCATAAACTTCAGTTCCGGGATCAATAAACATCGGCCCTCTGTCTTCTAAGTTAAATAAAGCATACCCGGTCGCAGCTCCTTTACGATCGGAGACAATAGCCCCTGTTTTTCTCGTTGGAATAGGACCTTTATAGGGTTCATAACCTTCAAATTGAGTATTTAGTAAGCCTGAGCCTCTTGTGTCTGTCAAAAATTCAGAACGATATCCAATAAGTCCTCGGGAAGGAATCAAAAATTCTATTCTCGTCCGACCTGACTCTTTGTTATCCATGTTCATTAAAATCCCTTTGCGCTCTCCCAATTTTTTGGTGACAGCACCAGAGTAATTTCCATCAATATCCACAACAACCTTTTCGATCGGCTCCAGTTTCTCTCCGTTTTCACCGGTTTTAAATAAAACTTGTGGCTTACTGACTAACATTTCAAAGCCTTCTCTTCTCATCTGTTCGAATAATACAGAAAGTTGCAGCTCTCCTCGTCCGAGGACCTTCCACGTGTCGGTTTTTTCAGTGTCTTCTACTCTAATGGCCACGTTATAAAGAAGCTCTTTATCAAGTCTTTCTTTAATCTTTCTACTCGTTACTTGCTTGCCGTCTTGTCCAGCAAAAGGAGAATCATTAACAGATAAATAGACTCCCACCGTTGGCTCTTCTACTTTTAATCGAGGAAGTATTTTAGGGTTTTCCACGCTCGTAACCGTATCCCCAATATATATATCCTTCATTCCTGCAACAACGACGATGTCTCCTGGCTCGGCTCGATCTATAGGAACCTGTTGACTGTCTTTAAACGTAAATAATGCCGTAACTTTAAATTTTTCTTCTTCTTTAGGATGAGAAACCAATAACTCCTGGCCCACTTCGATACTGCCCGATCGGATTCTACCGACAGCCAACCTGCCCACATAGTCATTGTAGTCAATGTTTGCCACTAACAGCTGAAAGCTATCTGAGTTTTCAACTTGAGGAGCAGGGAATTTGTCTACAATCCAATCCAATAGAACCGTAAAATTTGAAGAACGATCTAAAGGATCAAAGGTGGCCATACCCTCTTTCGCAATCGTATAAACCACTTCAAAGTCGGTTTGCTCATCAGAAGCATCTAAATCACAAAACAAATCAAAAATTTCGTTAATCACTTCGTCTATTCTAGCGTCTTGTCTATCGATTTTATTTACACAAACCAGTAGTTTTAAATTCTTTTCTAACGCTTGTTTCAATACAAATCTAGTTTGAGGAAGGGGACCCTCTGAAGCGTCTACGAGTAAAATCGCCCCATCAACCATATCTAAAATTCGTTCGACTTCTCCGCCGAAATCACTATGTCCAGGAGTATCAACAATGTTTACCTTTACATCTTTATACGAAAAGGAGGCGTTTTTAGCCGAAATGGTGATTCCTCTTTCTTTTTCTAGATCCATGGAATCCATAAAACGCTCTTCAACCACTTGATTTTCATGAAAACTTCCGCTTTGTTTTAGAAGATGATCGACGAGTGTTGTTTTACCGTGATCCACGTGTGCTATAATCGCAATATTTCGTATATTTTTAGCCAGCATTTTTTGCCCTTTTAATTGTGTACTGTTTTTTGAAATTAAAGATGATTGCCTGAGCTGAGTTAACCCTTTTTTAATTGAATGGCTAACAATAGAACGTAATTAGACCTTCGATCAAGAAAATACTTATTTCCGCATACCTTTTGCTATCTGGGCGCTCTTATGCTCAAATAAACACAACTAAGGAGAATAAAATGGCGACAATAGAGATCACCGATGCTAATTTCCGCGAAATTTATACCAATAATCAAACGGTTTTTCTTGATTTTTGGGCCCCTTGGTGTGGACCTTGCCGTATGTTCGGCCCCATTTTTGAAGCCGCTTCTGAAAAACATCCAGACATTGTCTTTGGAAAGATAAATACAGAACAAGAGCAAAAATTAGCTGCCCACTTTGGAATTAGAAGTATCCCTACCATAATGGTCATTAAAGAGCAGATTGAAATTTTTTCTCAACCGGGAGCCATCGGGGAAGAGCACCTCACTGAGCTTATCCAAAAAGTAAACGAACTCGATATGAAAGAAGTAAAACAAAAAATTGCTGAAGAAGAAGCTAAAAACAGTAATTAGTCCTAAAAACATTCAAGAATTTGAAATTAATAAATTGGGTTTAACCCGCAGAGCTCTTCCTGTTGCTAACAACTGAATGAACAGAGAGAGTAGGACTGCTAGTAAAACAGTTGCCGCTGGATACTTCCAATTAACCACCCAAACCCCATCAAAAATATAATAAGATAATAACAAACTCATAACAACACTACCAAAAGCGCCCATTCCCGCCGAAAAGAATGTCACTATAGATGACTGCCATATAAACGATTTTCGTATAAGTGAAAATGAAGATCCTAAGCTTTTTAATAGCCCAATATCCTTACTGCGCGACTGGCTTTGATAGTTGGCTATTGAATAGAGAACCATAAAACCCGAAAACAAACATAAAAGAGCCATAAACCTTAAAGCCCAACTCATTTGTTCAGTAATTGATTTGATTTTGGAAACCAACCTAGAAACATCGATAATTGATACGTTCGGCAAATTTTTTACAATAACATCTTGCAACTGAGTGGATCTCTCAAAAGAAAGATTAGGAAGAGTCGCAATATATGTTTTCGGTGCTTCATTAAGCACACCATCTTGAAACTGTACGAAAAAATTAGGCTGAAAACTCTGCCACTTTACTTTTCTAAAATTAACTATTTTACCTTTTACATTTACTCCCTGAATATCAAACTCTAGAACGTCATTGATTTTCAGCTTTAACCTTTGCGCGAATCTTTTTTCTACAGAAACTTCTGCGATATCCGAATCAGAGGCTGTGTCACTGCTAAAATCCACACCTTCTACGATTTCTTCAGAATCACTTAAAGAAGACCTATAAGATAGATTAAAACCTCTGTTTCTAAATCTTCTTTCTGTTTGCTCTTCTCTAGTGAGAGCTTCTGACTCTTCATCTCCTTTATCGAAGGGCGTATCGTTAACCGAGACCAGCCTAGCTCTAATCATTGGAGACAACTGCGTCAGCGAAACATGAAAAGCATCAATGGTTCTTTGAAGAGAATCTAATTGTTCTTCTTGAATATCAAACAGAAATAAACTCGGCAACTTACTAGATTCAGGACTATCTAATTCGGTATTTAACGATGTCTGTAGCTGAGGAATCAGATTTAACAACAATACTCCTATTCCTATAGACAAGCCGCTAACTAAAGTAGACCACCTTAACCCTATCAAATCTCTTATTGCCCATTTATAAGATAAAAATGGAAATTTAATCTGCTTTAGTAGTTTTAAAAAAACATTGAGAGCAACAAGCAACAAAGCCGCAACAAATATAAATATTCCAATGAATAAGCTTCCTACATAATAAGATTTAGACTGCAAAATCGCTAATGCCCAAAAGATCAAAATTCCTGCGAGAAAAAATAAATAGGAGTACCTATTGGCTTTTAAACTATCCACGTTTTGATCAGACAAAAGATCTCTAATTTTAATCCCTTTAGCTTGGACAAGTAACGGGAGAGACACCATAAGACTCCCAAATAGCCCTAAAGAAAAGGCGACCAATATGGTTCTCCAGCTAAAAATAAATTGAATCGATGTTGGTAAAATACCCGTAGAAGCCTTTATCATAATCGGAACAATAAATAACGCGACCCCTGTTGAAAATAAACTGCCTAAAATACCTAGGCTCATAACCTTTATAAGGTAGATAAATACTATCTTGTTAAAGTTCAAACCAAGACTCATGTAGATCGCAATTTCTTTTATTTTTTTTCTTATATAAGAGCGAAATAGAAAATATATTCCCACTAAAGATAAAAATATTGCCGTCAACGCCGTTAGACCTAAAAAATCGTTTAGATATCTTAAAAGACGACCCAAAAGCTCGCTAGCACTTTCATGGGTATCGACTTTTAAATCTGGATCCTGAACATTAGAGAAAACAAATTTACGGATTTGTTCTAATTTTTCTGAAGAGACCGAGGAGAATTTAAAGAGTACAGAGTGCCAAGCAATACTTCCTGGCCTTACCAAATGAGTCAATAGCAATTGACTCTTATCAACGTATATTCTGGGGGCCATACTCGTAGAGATTCCCATAGCAGAGTCATCTTTTACAACTCCCGCAATTTTAAAAACTTTTTCTCCTATTTTTAAATCTTCTCCCATCTCTACCGACAACTGACTTAAAATTTCAGGATAAACCCAAACCGTCGCTTGATCTTCAAGATCTGCAAACTCTCCGCGTTTTCTGTTTAACAAAATTTCGCCGTAAAAAGGAAAATCCTTTTCAATCCCTTTTATCTGTACCAGTCTAGATTTTCCAAGATCATTTGAAACCATTGAAAAAATCTCTAACAATTCTACTTTTTGAAAGTCTTTGACTTGGCTTTGAACAAGCTCAACTTCTGTGTCTGTAATTGGTCTTCTTGCTGACAAAGAAAAATCTGCTCCCAAAGTCATTTTGGATTTTTCTTTTAATGTGTGATCAATTGAATCTTTAAAAAAATCGATGGCCACAAATCCGCACAAGCCGAATGATATATTCAACACAAACAGTATAGCAAACCTACGATCTAGCCATAAATCTCTGAAAAAATACTTGAACATTCTCAATTTAAAAATCCATTAGCCATTTGTAGTTTTACACGACAAGATTGTGCTAACTGTTCATCATGAGTAACTAGAATCAACGTCATTTTCATCTCTTCAACCAGATCAAAAAGCAATTTCATAACTATTTGCCCTGTCTTTTGATCTAAATTGCCACTCGGCTCATCGGCCAGAAGTAGTTTTGGCCGTGAAATAAATGCTCTTGCAATAGCCACTCTTTGCTTTTCGCCTCCGCTGAGTTGATCTGGTAAGTGATGAGCTCGGTCCTCTAACCCCACTTGCGCTAAAGCCTCAATGGCGTTTTTTTCGACATTCTTTTTTCCTAAAATTTCTAGAGGAACCGAAACATTCTCCAATGCTGTCAAATGTTGAATAAGATGAAATTGTTGAAAAACAATGCCTATATTTTGCGCTCTAAAATTTGTCATTTCTTTTTCAGAGAACTTGCAAATATTTTTTCCATTAATCTTGATCTCTCCAGCGTCAGCCTCGTCTAGACCTCCCAGCAAAGATAACAACGTAGTTTTACCACTTCCCGATCTACCAATGATCGAAACCGTACTCCCCTCTTCAACCGAAAAACTCACATCATTTACTGCTGGTATTATAATTTGTCCTTGATGATATTTTTTTTCTATGTGAGATGCCTCTAAAATCATAAGGTCCTTTCAATAAAAGGAAGCACGGTTTTAGCTATAATTTTATGTCCTTCTGAATTTGGATGTATTCCATCAGACAGATTTAAACTTTTTATGCCACCCACTTGTTTAAGTAAAAACGGTATAAAAACTACAGAAGGAGATTTGGAGATTTTCAAAAAAACTCCTTCAAACTGCTTTCTATATTTTTCTCCATAATTATAAGGCAACTTCATTCCAGCAAAAATAACCTTCAGTTTATTCTCCTCAGCTAAAGCAATACACCGCCGAAGGTTAGCCTCAGTAGATTTTAAATCTATTCCTCTCAAGCCGTCGTTGCCTCCCAAACCGATAAAAACAACATCTGGCTTCGACTTGAGTTGCCACTTGAGTCTAGAGACACAGCTTGCTGAAGTTGAACCACTTATTCCAGCATTCACAATTTTTACTTTTAATGCCTTTTCATTTAATTGCTTCTCTATCAACGCGGGAAAGGCTTGATCTTTTTCTACACCATATCCTGCCGTCAAAGAATCACCAATAAATACAATTTTTTTAACCACTTGGGCCTGCGAAACTAAGTTAAAACACAAAACTAAATAAGCGAGCATACTTCGTAAATACATCGCTTTAATGTAATGGAGACCCTATGATTTTTCAATAAATGATTAAAATGATTTTAGTTTTTAGCATTGACTACCGATACAAAATCTATGAATGACAAAGACCTCAATATCGAGACCATAAAAACTCAGCTCGACCAAAAGAACATGAGTCTTCCTATGGATATTGTTTTATTTATTGGGTTTGAGGTCTCAAAGCTCTCTCTCTCGCAACCTGATAAAATCCCTTACGTTAGTCCAGAAAATATTTTCGTCACCTCAGACGGACAGGTTATGGTGGTTCCCCATGGAGATAAACATGGCCACTCATTAGGCGAAAGCCTTTGCTCTCTCATCCAATTTATGGTCAAAAATAGCTCCTATGACACTAATACACCGGGGTTTGAGGAACTCATTCAAAAAACGAATGACCTCTCTTCAAATCAAAGAACAACGGCCGAAGACTTTAAACTATTGTTTCAAAAAATAGAGCGTGAGCATTATAGAAACCCAAATATTCTAAGGAAGGTCTCTCGCTGGATAAATCAATTTGAGTACAAAGTAGAGCAAGACTCTAATGTTCTCTCTTTCGCTCAAGCTCAAAAATCACAATATCTGTTAGCTCAAAAAAAACTTTATAAAACCAGTCAAATTGCAAAGGCGATTTTGTTAACCAGTTTTGTTGCCGTTATAATAAATTTCGTGCAAACCTTCAATTCCAGTCAAAATACTCGAGACGTTGCTTCGGTTAATGATTTCGATCGCACTTTTTCTGATATTGAAATTGATATCAAAGAAAATCGTTTTGATTTGGCAGAAGATGCTCTTTCTGCCATAGAAAAAGAGAACCGAGGGGCCGAATGGGTTTCTAGCATGGAAGAGCTTGTCTTAGGCAAAGTACGTTCGATTCTCAAAGACGGTTACCTCAACGAAAAAACCCGGCAAGAAAAAATGGTCGAACTTATCCTAAATTACCAAGACCTTTATCCTGAACTCAAAAGTTCAGAACGTCTCAATCGGCTTTTATCACAAGATCAGTAACCTATCTCAAGCCTGGAAAGATTTCCAAAATGCCTTTTGAAATAAATTCTACCGCTGTACTAGCCAACAAAAGACCCATAACTCGAGTCATAATATTAATTCCTGGTCGCCCCACATAGTGAGCAATAGCCGGAGAGGCCAATAAGCTGGTAAAGGTAAATAAACAAACCACCAATATCGCTAAAGATATGAATAAGTACCCTGCGAAGCTATGATATTCATGTGAAAGTAAGATAAGCGTACTTATAGCTCCGGGGCCTCCCAATAAGGGAATGGCCAAAGGAACCACTGCTATACTTTCCTTCTCCGCAGCCATGCTCTTCTCGTGATCGTTAGTCTTTGTATCACTTCTTTTACCCTGAAGCATGGATAACGACATAAGTAAGATCAAGATACCTCCAGCAATACGGAACGAAGGCACTTCTATTCCGAAAAACTGCAAAATAAACTCACCAACCAAAAGAGCCACCATCATAATGACAAATAGAGAGACGGTGGCTACTTTGATAATTCTATGTTGTTCAAAGGAATTCTGCCCATCGGTTAAAGTGAGAAACAGCGGAATAGCCCCAATGGGATTCACTATTGCTAGTAACGCGACAAAGACTTTAATAAACTCACTACTTTCCATTTCACCGGCACCTTGATCGTCTTGACTCGAAAAGTCAAGAATAATACTATAGCTTATAAAGTTTAGTGACCAGAGGAAAACACTTGAAAGCAGCTATTGATATTGGATCAAATGGAATTCGACTAGTCATAGCCCCAATATCAGAACATGGTAAACTCAAAACCTTTCGTGCGCCAGTTAGACTTGGACAAGATGTATTTGAAGACGGTTATATCTCGAATAAATCTCTTAGCTTACTCGTAGACGCCCTTCTTTTATTCAAAAAAAAAATGCATGCAAGTGGAGTTACTCTCCATAAAATTGTGGCTACAAGTGCCTTGAGAGAGGCTAAAAACAAGAGAAAAGTGGTCGACGAAGTCGCCAAGAAAACTCAGTTAAAAATAGATATTATAGATGGACACCTTGAGGCGGAGCTCATTCATGAAGCTGTTTGTGAAAAATTGAACTTAAGCCATCGCCCAACTTTAATTATGGATATCGGGGGCGGAAGCGTAGAATGTATCTACTCTATGGATCACAAAATTATTGATACGATCACCAAAAAAATCGGTACCGTAAGGCTGCTGTCAAAAGTGCCTAAAAATCAAAGGAATTATTCTGATAAGTGGCTAGACATCATAGAAAAAGAACTTTCGGAGATATCTAAATATTCATCTCTCTACAGCACAGACAAATCCGTTTTTGTCGGAACCGGCGGAAATCTGAGGGCCATTGGAAAACTCTGCAAATCTCAAGGCATAAGTAAACGAAGTGATAAAATAAAGCAAAAACATTTACTAGAGTTAATCACTCTACTCTCTGGACTGAGTATAAAAGAAAGAATTTCTAACTTAGGGCTAAGATCAGATCGTGCCGATGTTATTTTACCAGCGGCGCTAGTTACAGAATATGTTATGCAGATTTATAAGTTTAAATGGATTAAATTGCCAGATATTGGACTGAAAGAGGGAATTCTAAATCTCGTCAGCGAATAAATTAGGCTTTCAGTTTTTTCACCGTGCCAGAAGTGATCATCCAATTTAAATATGCTTCTCCGGGCCGAACGCCAAAAGGAAACTCTAAATGAAGAAAGGTTCCTTTTTTAAAATTAATAAAATTATGTGTTTTTGCCGAAAGTAAATAGCTTGCCAATAAACCCACTAACGGTTCGTGAGAAAATAGTAAAATTTTTTTATCTGACAATTCCTTTAATGCCTCTAGAACCTTTTCTGGGTTTGACCCAGGAGTTAACCATTTTTCCTCAGAAAAATGCGCAGACTCAAAAAGATCTTTATAGGGCAAGGCCGTTTGTAGTGCTCTCAAATATGGACTCGTATAAATATAATCTACCTCACCGACCAACTTCTTAAAAACAAAAGAGGATTTTCGAGCACGCTTTATCCCTTTTTCAGTAAGAGGCCTTTGACTATCATCCATATCATCAAAGTTTTCTCTGTCCACAGCAATTTCATGACGAAAAATAAACAATTTCATCGAACGGCCTAACTATTCTGTTTTACGTAGAATTGATTAAGAACTTTTTGAGAGGGGGTAACTTTATTATTGAAACGAGTAAACGTGCCATTGGGGTTCATTTTCCAGGTTTGATTATCGCTCTCTAGATAAATATTCATAATTTTTAAAAACTCTCTCTTCGCATCTTTGTCTTCGATTGGAGTAAGAACCTCTACTCTATTTGTTAAATTTCTATACATTAAATCCGCCGATCCAATGTACATCATGCCCTCTGCCTCTTCTTTTTCTCCATTTCTAAAATAAAACATCCTTGAATGCTCTAAATACCTGTCTACTATAGAATAAACATTAATATTTTCGCTTAAACCCTTAACTCCGGGTTTAATCGTACATATAGACCTAACAACAAGGTCTACAGAAACTCCCG
>JAGRAA010000093.1 GCA_020435185.1 Bdellovibrionales bacterium
CTCTGGTTTTTTGAGGTATCCCTGATTGTTTGAAAACCTTATGAAACAAAAAAGGATTTGAGGCATCGGCGAGACTGAAATGGTCTAGATGAGCCATGATGCTAAAGTAGTAGTCCTTTTTATTTGAGGGTTGATAGCTTTCGCCAAAAACTCTCGCAAGCGCACTAAAATCATTGTTTTGATAAAAATCTAAAATCTTTGGAATTAAAACTTCAAATTCTTCTGCAGAAAGAGGCCCCATTGCTTTTTCCAGCTGAAGTTGAATAAAAAATCGACTATGGTTGACATGAAATTCAGATGAAACCTTATGAAAATCTAATAGGCCAGCTGCTACCTCAGCTTCAGCGAGTTCACGATAGATTAAAGAAATTCGTATGAGAAGATCTTTAATTTCTGGATTATCTTCGGAGTTTTGATTGTAGAGCGCTATTTGCAAGGCCTTTGATGTCTTCTCGTTGGGCCATTGAGGACCACATCGGTAGATGTGTTGACTCTTCCATTCCTCTAATTGAGTGGATGCGGCTATGGGTGCATGATCAAAAAAATGATAGCCATCTTGATAAAGATCATAGGTTTTAAGGTCGGCCAGTTTTTTTTCGGCGAGAAAATAATCTTTCCCTTGCCAAAAGAGGGCTTTTAAAAAAGGAGTGTGGTCAGGATTTCCCTCATAAGTATATTCTTTAGAGTAGGAGCTTAGTTGGTCAAAATCTATAGACTGAGGGTTGATTATGTTAAAAGCAGTTCCTATAGATCGACATTGTGGCAAAGGTGTGGACTCATAAGAGTAATTAATAACATCCACTCTAAGTTCTTTAAAGACTCTTACGATGAGGCTTCGACATTGATCTATGAGAGAAGTTCTAAATGCTCCAATGGCACTTGAGACGTCTACAATAGAACGTTCTTTATCATCTCGCTGAGTTCTACATTTAAATTTATCTAATATAGAGATTAGGTCTTCTCGGTCTTTGCCTTTGGCAAAGTGAACGTCTCCTGAAATAAATAAACTTTTTGGTTTAATTGGGAGAGCAAAAATCCTTGGAGACGTTAATCCCCAGGTAGAGGTGATAGTGATGTCAGATGCAGAGAACAACCCTGGTCCTACATCATCACCAGTTCTTATGTCAGAGTTATAGAATCTTTGAGACCAGGGGATAAGTCTTTGTTTCAAGTCATCCAAATTTTTAGGGTGAAAATTGCCAGATAGGGTATTTTCATATCGAAAAGTAAATAAAGTTCGATCTAGGGTGTAGGTGTATTTTTTAAAAACCCTATAAAGGGTTTGGTAAGCATTATCATATTCGTTAGTGGACTTCGAAGTTTGTCCAAAAACAGTTAACCCATAAAGTGCTAACATTAATCCAGTTAAAAATGTGTTTATTCTTTTCATGGAGTCCCTCTATATATTACCAAAAGATTTAATGCATTGGCGGGAAAGGTGTTTGGCCTTCAATTCTTTAACAACACTTACTATTTTTTGAATGGAAATTCTATTTGAAGGAATAGAAAAGCCAAAGTAATAGACCATTCCACTGGTCAACAATGAAGAAAATGAAATGAGCGTGAAATCGCTGGTATTGTTAATGATGTAAGGATGTAAATAAGCCATAGCAAACCCTGTAGCCAAATATATTTTTGACTTGATTTGATGATTTAAAACGCTTTTTGATGAATCCATCCATTTCGCGAGAACAACGTCCCATCCTTTTGTGAGAGCGAGAGAGGTTAGGGTAATGGAAGCTATTTCTGCTACGAAGGATTCGCTGGAAAAAACATTTTGAAAGTGTTGATAGTTTTCAATGGAGTTAAAGACTGAGCTTAAGAGAATACTTAGAGAAGATGCTGCCAACAATCGAGTAGTATAGTCGAATACACCTGTTTTTTTGAATTTTTCAAAAGGGGTAGAGTTGAGAATTTTGTTGGCAATTTCTGGAGCATTCCTCATTATCTTTAAATAATAAGGTTTATAAGTAAATAGATAATTTACGGCCGCAGAAGTAATCACGGCCGCCAAAAAAGGTTCGTTAATCTCTCCTATTACATTATGCCATCCATAAGCAGCTAACAGAGTATTTCCTGTAGCCGCCAGAGCGCCCACTGGACCAAAATTTTTAACATTTTCTTGGCGACTATGAGTGAGAGAGGATTCTATTGTATCGACTTGAGGATAAGGTGAAGTTAATACCGCTTCAGCGAGAGTAGGTGAGGGAGATATCACCACAACTAGAAAAGAAAGAATTAGGGCAATAAATATTTTTAAGTCCATAGCTCTTCAAGATACAATATCTATTCCAAAAGCTAAAAAGGTAAGTGATTGAAATTACTTCTAAATCATTTATAGTAAGACTGATCATTTCTTGAGAAGAGAGAGAAATTAAAGAAGAGCTTAGCCTTTTCAAAAGCTTAGTGATTATAGGCAGATATATTGTCTATAGTTTTTTTGATTTTTCAAAAATTGTCAGCGAGAATTTTAAATAACTTGCTGACAAGAAAAGAATTTCGTTAATAAAAATTGTAACCTAGTCTTAAAAGGTATCTGGTGCTCGCCATTTCTTTATAGGTAGTGATCCAAGAATCTGTATCTCCGATTCTGACGTCTAAACCGGCAAAAACCCTATCCCAGTTTCCTTCGATGGCTAGAGCTAAGTTGTATGAAAAATTA
>JAGRAA010000094.1 GCA_020435185.1 Bdellovibrionales bacterium
TAGTTTGGGTTCCACAAAAAAAGCATTTAAAGGTTCGGCTATTGGCCTTCAATTATGGCTTGGATTTGAATTTTAAATATATCTTACGCTCCGCTGAGTTGCAGCATGATCTGTTATTAGAGGTTGAGGATGGTCCTCTAAAAGGTCTATCGACGTTGATACGCTTTGAAGACTACCGAAGAAAGTATACCGTGATGAGTATTCAATCTTTTTTTAAGGCCGAAGAGTTCCCGTTCCCGAGGTTTTTCTTAACTTTTGGAATAGAAATTGTTTTAAAAAATATAGCAATAAAATTGAGAAGTTACTTGGAAAACCAAAAGACAGGTGCTAATCCTTAGTTTGTTAAAACAGAGGTTGAAATGGACAGAAATTTAGCTCTAGAGTTTGTTAGAATTACGGAATATGCAGCGTTGTCTTGCGCGAGATATACAGGAAGAGGCGACAATGAGGCCGCTGACCAGGCAGCTGTTGATGCAATGAGAAGAGCCTTTGATACTGTGGATGTGGCTGGGAGAGTGGTCATCGGAGAAGGCGAGAGAGATGAGGCTCCCATGTTGTTTATCGGAGAGAAAGTAGGAAAATGGAATAGTGACTCTCCGAAAGTAGATATTGCCTTAGATCCCTTAGAGGGAACTAATATTTGTGCTACAGGTGGAGTGGGAGCTACTTCAGTTATCGCGGTGGCGGAAGATGGACAGTTTTTACATGCTCCAGACACTTATATGGAAAAAATTGCTGTTGGTCCTCAAGCTCGAGGCAAAGTGAGTTTAGAAAACTCTGTGGAAGAAAATATTCATATTTTAAGTGAAGTACTCTCCAAGCCTGTATCTGACATTACTGTTATTGTTTTAAGTCGCCCGAGACATGAAAAGTTGATTACGGATATCCGTAAAACGGGAGCGCGGATTCATTTAATAGATGATGGAGATGTTTCTGCAGGAATTGCTACGTGTTTTGAGGACACGGGAATAGATCTTTTGGTAGGAACGGGAGGCGCTCCTGAGGGAGTGATCACAGCGGCGGCAGTAAAATGTATGGACGGTGATTTTCAAGGTCGCTTAAAGTTCAGAAATGAAGAAGAAAAACAGAGAGCAAAACAAATGGGCGTTCTTGATTTAGATAAAATCTATACTCGTGATGAATTGGCTGGTGGATCGGTGATGTTCGTTGCAACCGGTGTAACCGATGGTCCTTTTTTAAAAGGAGTAAAGACTTTGTCCGGCAATCGAGCCTTGACTCATTCGGTAGTTATGAGGTCGTCGTCTGGAACTATTCGTTATGTTGAGGCAGAACACAATTTTCATAAAAAACCGATGAAGTTCAATAAATAGGAACCCTAGATGCGAATCCAGTGTTTTCATTGTTTGAAACTAATTGATGTTCCTAAAGATATAGGAAGAAGAGAGGAGTGTCCTGAGTGTGGAGCAGATCTGCATGTGTGCAGGAATTGTCGATTTTATGATGAAAAAGCTTATAATGAGTGTGTAGAAACATCGGCTGATGTTGTGAGAGAAAAAGATAGAGCTAATTTTTGCGATTTTTTTGAATTGAATACTGAGGCAAAGGCTGCTGATGAAAAAGATAAGCTAAAAGCCGCTGCTGAGGCATTGTTTAAAAAGTAGATAAGAAAGGATTTTTATGGCTGCTGCTGAAAGAACAGAGTTGTTCGATTGTACCCCTGAACAATTTTTTAGCATTATATCTGATTATGAGAGTTATCCGAAATTTTTGGCTGAGGTAAATGAGTGTAAGATCGTTGAGTCTCAAGGTAATGAAAAGATTGTGGAATATGCGGTATCCGTAGTGAAAACTTTTAAGTATAAATTAAATATGAAAGAAGAAAAGCCTAATAAAATTAGTTGGTCTCTTCATTCTGGAGATATTTTTAAAGAATCCAATGGATCTTGGGTGCTTGAAGAAGAGGATGGGAAAACTCGAGCGACCTATAAAGTTGAAGCAAAGTTTAAAGGGTTTGTACCTAGCCCGATCGCTAAAGGGCTTGTGAGTGTGAATCTTCCAAATATGATGAAGGCCTATCACAATAGGGTGAAAGAGGTTTATGGTGGCTGATCCTAAAGATGATAAGAAAGAGTCCATAGAAGAAGAATATGACGAGAACGAAGAGTATTTTTCTGATGATCCGAATGATTCCCGTTTTGGAATTTCTGAAGTTGTAAAAAAAATTGTCTCTGCGGGAATTGGTGCCGCATTTATGACCGAGGAAAATATAAGATCTTATCTCGGCAACATTAAACTTCCTAAAGATGTTATGCATGTTCTTTTGCAAAATGCGAATAAGTCTAAGCAGGAGCTACTTGATCGCGTGACTAACGAAGTGGTGAAAATTGTCAAAAAAATAGACTTTGTAGAGGAAGCTTCTCGGTTTGTTGAGGAGCACAAATTCAAAGTCTCTGCTGAAATTGAAGTTATCCGCAAAGAAAATTAATACTATTAAGACTTTGGTGAATTTGTGATCTGTGGAGGAAGTAGTTTTGGTGGACTAAGTTGCCTTTTCTCATACTCTTGTCGGTCCAGGAAATTCAGTTTTTCATCGATGGAGTCACCCACATTGGAGGGTTTAATTTGACGAGCTCTTTGACTAATAATGCCATTTGTATAGTTATGTGAGGCTAAAAACTCATTGGGGGATATCGGCTCTGAGATGGATGATGTATTCGTGTATTGGGCTACAAATTCGATAAGATTATTGTCTATATCAGGCAAACTTTGAATCACCTGATTTAAATAGGATAGAAATCGCCACTTTTGTGGGTTGGGTTGTGGGCTAATGGCTTCTTGGTAGGCGAGTTCTTGAAGTGATTTGGATAAAAATTCAGAAATATTTGTTTCTTGATAATGTTGGTGAAATTTCAGAGATAATTGGTTGTAAAACTCTTGTCTTAAAATTAATTCTTTTCTTTTTTCAATCAGTTGAAGCATTTTGTAGTCGAGGCTCGTGGTTTTTAGGGCGGATTTAGGATTGATTAAAAAAGCTTGGTGTCCAGCTTGGATAGTGTCTTTGAGGTCTTTTTCGGTTTGAATGATCTCTTTGTGGGTTTGAGATTTTAACTTTTCAAATTCGGATAGGATTTTCTGCTTAGTTTGAGCCATCACCGGTAGAAAATGAGTGAGTATTATTAAAAAAAGTATATGTCTAAAGGTCCTCATGGGGATTAATTTAGCAAAGTTTAATCCAGCCATTCTTAAATAAACCCTATTTGAGACAGGAGTTTATAGAAATCGCAGAGGTTGGACAAAAAATGTCACAACATTGAATAGAGTCCCTACAGGTTTTATGTTAGGATCCTTGCCTATGATGATGAGTTCTCTAGAGCATTCCTTGGCTCAAACATTTAGACAGTTGGGGGTGGTGAATGAAAGACTTCTGCTGGCTGTATCTGGTGGGATGGACTCACAATTTTTACTGAGAATTCTGGTCAAATTACAAACTTTGCTTAAGCTGGAGTTGAGTGTAGTCCATGTTCACCACGGATTTAATGGCGATGAAGACCAAATCGAGTATAGAGATCGTGCTTACGACTTAGTGAAAAGCTTTTGTTTAGAGAATAATATTTCATTTTACTCAAATCTTGATAAAGATAGAGGCAATATAAATATTTTAGAATCATTGTCTCATTTTGAGACAATGAAGAGTGAAGCTGATTTTAGAGAATATAGAGAGTTTGTTTACGATCATTTTTTAACAAAATTAGATATTTCGAGAGTTGTTCTCGCTCATCACCAGGAGGACCTTATTGAGACGCGTTTATTGCGGATGATTCGAGGTGTTGGACCGGAAGGATTAGAAGCGATGAAAGAAGTGAGTGGAAAAAAAATCAGACCTCTTCTTAAATATTCTCGAACGGAACTTTATGGCTGGATGATGGATTCTGGTGGGCAGTGGATAGAAGACCCAAGTAATAAAAAGACGGACTACTTAAGAAACTGGATTCGCAGGGAATGGTTGCCTTCTTTAGAGACAAGAGTCCCTGGTGGGGTAAAGAATTTTTCACGCTCATTGTTGCGTATTGAAGAGGGGGAAAATTTTTCCCAGACTCAATGGGAGAGGGTTGTAAGGCATAGTGAAAGTATATTGAGAAAGCCTTTCGCTGAACTCGACCTACCTTCTAAGCGAGGGATTGTTGCGAAGTTCTTCAATGAAAAAAATATATATGGCTATACAGAAAATCACATAAATGAATTCATTAAGCGCCTTGACACCGACAGAAAAAGATTCACCTTTATATTGGTGAAAAGGTCTTGGAGCGTACTCCCTGAGTCTGTTTGCATGACTGTGCAAGATCCAGGCACTGAATCTTAAAGACTCAGGATGCTAAAAAATAGACAAAATGAGAGAAATCTTAAAAAGACTCACTGAAAATGAATTTTGAGCTTTTGGACTAAAATTCGGACTAGAGTTTAACTGGATTCACACTAGAACTCGCACTAGAACATAGACTAGCGGTATTTGAGACTAGGAAATTAAAAGACACCGTTAAATTGATCCGAGTTTTCTTGAGACCCACCTTAAAGCTTGATATTCTATGAATTAGGCGATGTGACGGTGTGAGCTTAAAAGGAATGGTTTTTAAGCCCACGGAGTATACTTATAGGAAGGATTTTAATTTATGAAGTCAGCGCAAAAAAGTTTAGCCCTTTGGGCCTTCTTAATAGTGGCCGCTATGTTAATGTATCAAATTTATAACACACAGGCGAAAACAGTAATTAGAGATTTTGACTATCCTAAGTTTTTAACAGCAGTTGAAAAAGGAGAGATAGAGAGTGTTACTTTTAATGTAGATACAAATGAAATTGAAGGTAAAATCAAGCCAGAATTTGCAAGTAAGTACAAAGATGCTCAGAATTTTTTAATTACAGGAAATACTGGAGATAAAGGTCTAGAGCTTGTGCAAAAGTATGGGTTAACACCGAAGTATGTAAGTTCAGATAATTCTATCGTTACCTCATTGTTTTTAAATTGGCTTCCGTTGCTTCTCATTTTCGGTTTGTTTTTGTTTGTGATGAGGCAGCTTCAAGCAGGTGGTGGCAAAGCCATGAGTTTTGGAAAGAGTAGAGCTAAGCTTTTAACTGAAAATAAAAACAGGAAGACATTCAAAGACGTTGCCGGGGTAGAAGAGGCTAAAGAAGATTTGCAAGAGATTATAGATTTTTTAAGAGACCCAAAGAAGTTCACTCGATTGGGAGGTAGAATCCCTAAAGGTGTACTTTTGGTTGGCCCTCCCGGAACCGGGAAAACTCTTTTGGCAAGAGCGGTGGCTGGAGAAGCAAAAGTTCCGTTCTTTACAATTTCTGGATCAGACTTTGTTGAGATGTTTGTAGGGGTTGGAGCTTCTCGTGTTCGTGATCTTTTTGAGCAAGGTAAGAAAAACGCACCCTGCATAATTTTTATTGATGAAATTGATGCTGTTGGTCGGCACAGAGGTGCAGGTCTGGGCGGCGGGCATGATGAACGGGAACAAACTTTAAATGCTTTGCTTGTTGAGATGGATGGATTTGAACAAAACAGTGGAGTTATTATTATTGCAGCTACTAACAGACCTGATGTTCTTGATCCAGCGTTACTTCGTCCTGGAAGATTTGATAGACAAGTTG
>JAGRAA010000095.1 GCA_020435185.1 Bdellovibrionales bacterium
CGCCCCAGCCATTAGTCTTTTGTAAGTAATATTCTTTTCTAAAAGTTAAAGTGCTTATTTTATTTTCGTCCACATTTGTATAATTTAAGTCATAGGCATGAGTTGTAGATTTTTTATAATCTTTAAAAAGATCAACCCCTAAAATTGAGAGTGAGAGCACACCTGTGACAGATCCTTTTAATGTTTTAGTATGGGATGATTTTTCTCTTTGGCTAGAGTAGAAATGACTCTCTTTATCCTTTGAACGCCAAATAAGCTCTTCTTCTGAACTTGTGCTATTGATCCCCCACAAGAAAAAGTAAAAATCAAAGTCATGAGTTTTTAAGCGCGACTCTTCATAATGATCAAGGTGTCGAGCGACAAACTCATCCTCTATACTATTCGAATTTACTGCTCCTATTAATTTCTTGTGTTCAATCCCATTTAGCTCATACTGTATGAGCTCTGAAACAGGAAATCTGTATACACTTGTTAAAGATTTTTCATAAGAGAATTGATATTCAAACTTCAGTAAAGTAATTTTTAGAAGATTAAAAAAGTCTAAAGCCAAATTTGCTTCAGCTCCAAAGAAAGCATTCGTTTTATTGTTAAACTTCAATATTAAATCAAAATCTCGATAAACAGAGGAGTTTGTCTCATTTAAACTCAATTTGGTTTCACTTATTTTTTCTACTCCACCAAGTACAGCCGCAGATAAATCTAAACCTTTATAAATAGGCAGATGAACTGCCCCTCCAGCATGTATTGAAAAATAATCTTTCTTAGAAATCGAATCTCCAGGCCACATAGCCTGGTATAGTGCTCCATGAAATACTGCCGGACTTAAAAATAACTTAGAAGAATCTAGCGAAATGCCTTCTTCATAACTACTTACAGAATGGATATACTCATATTGCCTATTAAAACTCAATCCAGCAAAAGCCTTTAATTGAGCTTGCTCGATACGAATCGCGCCTTGATCAGACAAAGACTCCAAAAACGTTTTTGCGTTCACTGAAAATAAAATAAGATCATGAACTTCCCATTTAGAATTTGTGGTAGAAGGGATCACTTGACGATCAGCTATGACCGACACTACTCCAAGGGGTTTTTGCCAAGTGAAGCCTGACATGTTTTTCACACCTAAATTAAAGTCTTTTGATCTATTTAGAGTATTCCCTATAAGTTCCTGGCCAATCTCTTGATGATACTTCTCCATATATTCCATAACTTGTTCATACAAAGGAGATTTTTCAAATTGAATATCTTGTGGAGAGTTTGACACAGGAACAATTCCCTGAGAGAAGACCAATCCTTTTGGCAGTTCTTTCACTTTGTCTTGTTTTTGGTAGAGTTGCTGTAACTTCACTTCATCGACTTGAAAACTTGAAAACTCTGAAGCAAATAGAGGCAAGCCATAAAATACCAGAAAAATCAGATAGCCTATCTTCATAAATATCTCCCTCAAAGAGACTATCGACAAAGGTCTAGGCAAACTTGAATATATTATTAATTTTAAATAGTTATAGAGTAAAAGCGAAAAAAAATGTAAATTCTGTGATCAATTTCTGATAGCAAAAAAAGTGTAAAATAAAAAAGAGTTTATCTTTTGGACATCCTCTTTTTCATTGTAACAAAAAAGCCTCTATGGATTTTATTACCTCTTTACTATCTTTTTTGCCTTCAATTTCAAACTGATGATTTAATCTAGAATCTAAAGGCCATCGCTTTAAAGTAAAATTGGAGTTATGTCTTATCAGTTCATCAATCCTCTCCACATTGACAGCTTTGTCACACTCAGAATGCAAAATCATACCTTTTACGTGCGCAAGATCTTTAAAAATATTTAATTGCTCCCCCATTCTAATCACTTTACGAACGCTTTTAAGTGGGAATTGAGTTCCAAATCTCTCCGGAGAACTCATTAAAGATTTCAAATCTGGATTATGGCTTAGAGCATATAAAAATTTAAAACTTACACTATCAAATAAATAACTCATACTCTTTAAAAATGTCGAATCTACTTTGCTATAAGGCCCTAAGAAAGGAGCTAACAACAACACCTCGTGATCGACTTGCTTGTGAGCCTGACAATAATATAAAATCAACGTGGCTCCGAAAGAGTGACCTATCAATTTTATTCTTCGAAACTCAGTAGATAAAAGCTTACAAACGTCAGCAAGAGCCATAGTCCAATCTTTTTCTGTCACACTATTTGAATCTATAGGTGCATTTGCAAAACCAGGAAGACACAAAGAATAGCTGCTCCAACCCGATTGATGAGCTACCTTCGCGATCCATCCCATTTCTTCAGCATTAGAATTGAATCCATGAACTAAAACTACGCATTCATCTTTTGAATTTCTACTTAAGTTACTAATAACAGATTGAGGGCCAAGCTCAACACCGAGATGGCTATTCCAATTCTTTTCTGATTGAAGTAAGCGATCTTCAAGGGGATAACTCTTCATCGTCTATCTTTCGATGAAGCGGATACTACCAAATACAGCGTTGGCTTTGATTCTTATTTTGTATTTTGCATTTTTCGCGGCATCATTTTCGTAGGTAAAATTACCAAAGGCATTCAAGTTTTTAGCTGGTAGCTTGATCTCAGCAAAAGCGCTGCTAGACTCGACGAGAAGAGGAAAGTTTTGTGGCACAAATACTTTCGTCTCTCCAAATACAGTATTAATTTTTACATTCACATCACTGTCATTCAGTGCGATTTCTTTTAAGTCTAGCTCGCTACTTCCAAAAATTGTGTCAAAATTCTTAGATGTTTTTTCCTCGTGATCTTCAAAATCATCTTCTTTATCCGCAGATGACTCAAAGTCTTTTTTATTTTCTTTTTGATGAAATGAAAATTGAGTCTGACCAAAGATGGCTTGATTATGGGTCACATGACGTTTTATACCCATATGAAAACCTCCAAAAATAGTCTTCACACCCAAATAGATAAAAAAGACACCTAAAAAAATTCTGAATAGCGGCACATTAATCGCGAATACGTGTTCGACGATCAGTGAAAGTCCCAAAGCTAATAATAAAACACCCCAAAACATATTAGACTACAAATCTATACTTGGACTCTTAATAGCCGTATTCACTGCCTCATGGACCTTAGATTTTACATCCATCTCTTGGGTTCTTTGATGAGAAGCAGACATTTCCATATTTGGAACTTCCGGGTTTGGCATCACTTCTCTTCCTTGACTAAGCATAGTTAAATGAGACTGAACTAAAGCCTTAAGATTGTTTTCAAACTGCATTCGAACGCGTTTTAAGGTAGAAATCTCTTCATAAATCTTTTTCAAAGAATCTCTCGCATCAGCAATAATAAGCTCTGCTTTGTGTTCAGCATCCCCAATTATAATTTTCGCCTCACGTTCGGCATCTTTTTGCAAATTTTCAGACATTTTTGTCGCTGTAGTAATAGTCTGCTTAAGTAATTCGTCTCTTTCTCGAAACTCATTAATACTCACTTCTTTGTCTCGAATATGCTCTTTAAGTTGATTTCTATCACGAATCAAAGCTTCCATTTCGTCGGCGACTTCGCGCAAAAAAGTCATCACTTCGTTGGCGTCAAATCCCATCATTTTTCTAGAAAATGTTTTATGAGCAATATCAATTGGAGCTATTTTCATCTTTCCTCCCCAGGCCCTGACAATAAGTCCGGTATTTAGATTAGCTTGGTCCTCAAACAGGATCAAGCCTTTGTCTTCATTAGAATTTGATAAAACTAATGATTTCTTCTCAAACTAGACCAACGTCTAATCTCCATTATTTAACCCTAAACTACGGTCTCGCAAAACCGCCTTTTCAAAACTATACCGTAGAGCTCGCTCTACCTCTAACTCACGCATTGACTCTAATCCTGCATGAGTGACACCTTTTTTAGACACAACCTGTCTCTGTAAATCCTCAATACTTGTTTCTTCTTGCTGAGAGGCCAAAAGAGCCCCTCCTAAAAAAGTTTCCACAGTGATTTTTCTCGCTTCTTCCGAAGAAAACCCATGCTCCTCTAACCACTCTTGCCAATACATCATCAGTTCAAAAACAAACCCAATACCGCTGCCACTGGCCACCGTAAGGGCCTCAAACTCCTCTCCTTCTTCTATTTTCACTACATACCCAAGAGGATTCAAAAACTGACAAATAAGATCTTCATAAACCTCAGCCGCCTTAGTAAGACAATATCCAACCACCGCTTGGTTAATTTTAGCAGGGGTATTTGGCATTATTCTTACGATATTCTTGACGTCGGGGATCAGTTTATTGATCTGCTTTAAAGTAATCCCTGCCGCTAAACTTATAAACATTTTCTCACTCGTAAAAGACTTAGCAATGGGTTCAAAAGCATCGACAAAGTCTTGAGGTTTCATGCCTGCAAAAATAACATCACATTCGTCAACTAACTCCTCATTCGTTCTATAGGAGTTCACTCCATACTTAGCTTTAACCTTTTCCAGCTTGCCTTCAGAGCGGTTAGTCACAAAAATCATTTCGGGCTTCAATGTATTTGAATCAATTAAAGCCTTTATTATCGCCGTTGCCATATTTCCGACACCGACAAATCCAATTTTTATTTTGTCCACACGATTTAACAATAATGACATTCATGCTCCTCTCGAGCCGAGCAGTGAGGTTCCTAATCGAATTATGGTTGCTCCGTTGATTACGGCACTTTCATAATCATGACTTGTTCCCATAGAAAGTTCATCAAAATTTTTTAACTCATTGAATTTTTTTCGAATCTTATTTCTCCATTCACAACAACTTTTAAAGACCAACCCACTCGATTCGCCTTCAAAATCCAACGGAGGCATAGTCATTAATCCACAAAGATCAAGCCCTTTTAAAGGCAATAGCCGCTCGACAAAATTCATCAAATTTTCTTCTAAAACGCCACCCTTTGAAACTTCTTTAGCAATATTGACTTGTATGAGAATCCTCTGCTGCACCCCCAAGAGTACAGCCCTCTCAGAAATTTCTTTAGCCATTTCAAAATCATCTATACTATGAATTAAGCTAACACGGCCGACAATTTTCTTGATTTTATTTTTTTGTAAATGCCCTATAAAATGCCACTCTATATCTAAATTACCCAACTGGCTTTGTTTTTCTAAAAGTTCTTGAACATAATTTTCGCCAAAAGCTTGTAATCCAGCCTCATAGGCCATTTTAATCGTTTCAATAGACTGTTTCTTGCTGACCGCTAAGATCAAAACCCTGTCATTTCTAGAATTATTCTTTGAGCTTATCTTTGAAATTCTTTTTTCTATAATGCTTAAATTATTCGCAACAAAGTTTCCAGCCATGATTTTTAACCTGCAATTCAAAAAGTTCTAATGGAAAGCCAATAACATTGGAGAGAGAACCATTTACACGCTTTACAAATTTTCGAGCCTCACCCTGAATTCCATAGGAACCCGCCTTATCCATAGGCTCACCGCTTCGTACATATTCTAAAATTTCTTCTTCTGAAAGATCTCTAAACTCAACAAAAGTCTCGTCAGAATAAATAAAATATTGATCAACACTCGAGTCATATATACAAAACGCCGTTATAACGCTATGCGTTTTTGAAGATAAGAGACTCAAAATTTCTACTGCTTCAGAAAAATTTTTCGGCTTACCCAATATAGTCTTCTCATAGGCCACCAATGTGTCTGCGGTAATAACTAAATTATCTTTTAATTTCAATAAGTTATTCGAGTTCACATAGGACTTCGCCTTAAGTCTGGCAAGACTCTCGGCATTTTCTCGTGCATTTAGGTTTTCGTTAATTATTTCCGATACTTTTACATGATCGATAGTGAATTTAAAGCCAGCCTCTTCCAGCAAAAGTTTTCGCCGCGGAGAGGACGAAACGAGAATAAAATTTTTCATGGACTCAATAAACCACACAAGGTGGCTCAATGTTAAGCTATGATTTTATAATTCTTTTGGCAGGACTTGGTTTTGCCGCACTTAGCGTATACCTTTTTGTTTCTGCAATACTATCCAACAATGCAGATGCAGATGCGTTGGCTTGGGCTTCAGGGGATGAACCTCATTCCTCTAAATCTCCTCTTATTAACTTTTCAAGGCCTTTGGTACACAACTTTACTCTTCAACATGCCATCAAAATCAAAAACGAAAAGTACCGCGCTAAAATAGAAAATAAAATTCTTACCGCAGGTCTCGCTGAAGAAATTAATGTCGATGAATACATTGGCTTACAAATCCTTTGGGGATTTATGTTTCCATTGTTTTTACTCATATTAAACTTCGCACTACAACTAGAATTTCATTGGATGGTGTGTGTAGGTTTAGGTTTAGTTGGATATGTGTTTCCTTCAATGTATTGCTCTAGCCAAAAGGGGCAAAGATACACTTCTGTGATCATTGACCTCCCCTTCTTTGTGGATCTATTAGCTTTATCCACAGAAGCTGGTCTTGATTTTATTAATGCCATCCAAAGGATTGTGGATAAGTCTACAAATAGCGTTTTAGCTGATGAGCTAGCAACGGTCCTAAAGGATATCAAACTTGGTCGAGCACGAGCAGATGCCTTGAAAGATTTTTCTAAACGACTGGATATTCAAGAAATTACTAGTTTTGTCGCCGTCATAATCGACGCTGACCAAACAGGAGCTCCTATTTCAAAAGTTTTAAAAGATCAATCTAACCAAATGAGATTAGAACGTTTTGTAAGAGCAGAAAAAGCTGGAGCAAGGGCGTCGCAAGCCATTTTGATGCCAATGGTTCTATTTATTGTCCCCGCAGTGTTTGTGGTTATTTTTGGCCCTGTCATCGTGAGATTTTTTTATGGAGGTTAAAAATTGAAACTAATCAACAAATCTAAAAATAACCTCGTGCTGTTTGAGCATTTAGAAGATGCAAGAAGCACTTTTAAAAGCGGATTAGGTCTTATGGGAAGAAAGTC
>JAGRAA010000096.1 GCA_020435185.1 Bdellovibrionales bacterium
CCACATTAAAGCAGGAAAACTTGGCCTCGTCTTGAAAGTTTTCAATGTATTAAGTGTATGCATTGTTAGACTTATAGGCGAAATCTAAGCCCTTTCTAAATACGCGATCAATGTGTGGTATTACCCTTCTTGTATCTCCACAGAGCATAAGGCTCGGTAAATTAACAACGCTATAAACTATTAAATAGAATATATGATTTATAGCGAAACTGGAGGAAAAATGGCAGTTACCAAAGATCAAAAACAAAATTTAATATCTGAGTTTAAAACGTCGGAGCTAGATACCGGAAGTTCTGAAGTTCAAATCGCTCTTTTAACTCAAAGAATTAACTTTCTTACAGAACACTTCAAAAAACATAAAAAAGATCATCATGGTCGACGTGGTCTTGTAAAACTAGTGACTCGTAGAAGAAAGTTATTATCCTATCTTAAAGATACAAAGCCTGAAGAGTATAATACGATTATTCGCAAGCTAGGTCTTAGAAAATAATAAATTTAAAATTTACATCACTTAGATAAGTTTTTAAGATTAAAAGCTTAATAAAAAATCTTTAGGAGAAAGAATGAAACAAGTCGTAAAAGCGCAGTTTGCAGGAAAAGAAATAACTCTAGAAACAGGACGTTTGGCAAAGCAAGCTGATGGGTCTGTTCTGGTGAGTCAGGGTAATAATATGGTTTTAGTAACCGTCGTATCTTCTAAAAGAGATAGCGGCTACGACTTCTTTCCTATGACTGTTGAGTATCAAGAAAAGTTTTATTCTACTGGCCGTATTCCTGGAGGGTATTTTAAACGAGAAGGACGACCGTCTAGCGAGCAGATTTTAGTTTGTCGTTTAATTGATCGTCCTTTGAGACCATTGTTCCCAGAAGGTTACAATAGAGAAACGCAAGTTGTCGCCACGACGTTAAGTTCAGACGGAACTTTCCCCGTAGATATTTTAGCAAGTATTGGTGCTAGTACAGCTTTTCATATTAGCGATATCCCATTTAATGGCCCTATGGCTTCTATTAATGTCGCACGATTAAATGGTCAGTGGGTTGGAAATCCTTCTTTAGAAGAGGCGGCTCAAGCAGATGTCAGTTTGGTTGTAGCGGGCACAAAGAATGGCTTATTGATGGTTGAGGGAGAAAGTAAATTTATCAGTGAAGCTGAAGCTTTGGCTGCTCTTAAGTTTGGATATGAAAGTATTCAGTCCGTACTCGAAGCTCAAGAACAGCTTCGACAAGCCGTAGGAAGTCCTGAGAAAAGACCTTATCAAGTGAAAGAAATTGATGCTGAATTTAAAACTCAAGTTTTAAATTTTTTGAAGCCTAAAATTGAAGATGCTTTGAATACGCGCGAAAAACAGTTGCGTTATCAAAAAGTGGATGACGCTAAAAGTGAAGCTGAAGAAAAATTTATAGCTGTTATAGAAGATAAAGAATTAAAAGCAGAAAGAGCGAAAGATTTATCCACTTTGGTAGGAGATTTAAAATATCAAGTGGCTAGAAGTATGGTGCTTGATAGTGGACAAAGAATTGATGGTCGTGATTTGACGACTGTTCGTCCTATTTCTTGTGAAGCAGGATTGCTACCAAGGGCTCATGGATCGGGGCTGTTTACGAGAGGGGAAACACAAGTTTTAGGGACTGTAACCCTAGGAACTTTAATGGATGAACTGACAGTAGATGCCTTACATGGTCCTGTGAAAAAAAGTTTTATGCTCCATTATAATTTCCCTCCTTACAGTGTGGGAGAAACTGGTCGTATGGGAGGTCAGTCTCGACGGGAAGTGGGACATGGATTCTTGGCGGAAAGAGCGCTTCAAGCAGTTCTTCCAGATAAAGAGAAATTTCCTTATACAATTCGAATAGTGAGTGAGGTTTTAGAGTCTAACGGTTCTTCTTCAATGGGAACTGTGTGCTCAGGATTGCTAGCTCTTTTGGATGCTGGTGTACCAGTTAGTGGGAATGTCGCTGGTATTGCTATGGGTTTGATTAAAGAAGGTGATAAAGTCGCCATTTTAACGGATATCTTGGGTGACGAAGATCATCTTGGCGATATGGATTTTAAAGTTGCTGGTACAAGAGAAGGTATTACCGCTCTTCAAATGGACATTAAAATTGATAGTTTAAGTTTTGAAATTATGGAAAAGGCGTTGGCTCAAGCTTTGGCTGGAAGAAACCATATTCTTTCTGAAATGGAAAAAGTTTTAGATACTCCACGAGGAGAGATTTCTGAGTTTGCACCAAAAGTAACTACGATTCATATCAAGCCTGATAAGGTACGTGAAGTTATTGGCTCTGGTGGAAAAGTGATAAAAGGTATCATTGAAGAAACTGGCGTTAAAATTAATATTGAAGATGATGGTACTATTCATGTGGCCGCCGTTGATCAAAAATCTGCTGAAGCTGCTATTAAAATGATTAACGATATTTGTGCTGAGGCCGAAGTGGGTAAAACCTATCATGGTAAAGTTGTAAAGATAATGGACTTTGGGGCCTTTGTTGAAGTTTTACCAAATACTAGTGGTTTGCTGCATATTTCAGAGATAGCTCATGAAAGAATTAAACAAGTCACCGACGTTCTTAAAGAAGGTGATTCCGTAGATGTTAAAGTGTTAGATATAGATCGTTCAGGTCGTATTAAACTTAGTCGCAAGGCATTGCTTGATAGACCTACACACTAATGACGGTTTTTGATTATCAGCCGACCTTTAACAAAACAGTCTTAAATAATGGTGTTCGGATAGTGACCGAACACCATCCTCATACTCGCGCTAGTTGTGCAGCCATTTATGTGGTCTTGGGATCAAGAGACGAGCCAAAGGATTTAAATGGAGCGGCTCACTTTATTGAACACTTAGTCTTTAAGGGAACCAAAAAGCGGTCAGCTTTGGATATAGTTAAAGACTTAGAGGCAGTAGGAGGAGAAATCAATGCGTACACTACGAAAGAGTATACGTGCTTCCATGCTACAACTTTAAGAGAAAATCTTGAGTTGAGCTTAGATGTTCTCGTCGATCTGGTCGGTGGAGCTTCTTTTGCCCAAAAAGACTTTGATTTAGAGCGAGATGTGATTTCCCAAGAGATTGCTATGTCGGCGGATCAGTTAGAAGAATACATTTTTGATCTTTATTTTGAAAACGCATACCAAGGAAGCAAGTTAGGTCAGCCTATATTAGGAACTGAAAAAAGTTTAAGTCATATTTCAAGAAAAGAGCTTTTTAAGTATTATAATGATCATTATATTTCTAGCAATATTTTAGTATCAGTGGCTGGTGATGTGGATCATGACGAAGTGGTTAAATTTGTTCAAAAAAAATTAGGGCAAAAGTATAAGAGGCCTCCCAAAAAAACGAGAAAGTCTTCTCAGCCAAAACCTTTTATGAAGAAGATCGAAAGAACCAGTGAGCAAGTTCATGTTCTGCTAGGTTATCCTACCGCTAGTTTTAAAGATGATGAACGTTTTGAGTCCTACTTGGTGAACGCTGTTCTTGGAGGAGGAATGACCTCTCGTCTCTATCAAAAAATTAGGGAAAAGCAGGCCTTAACTTATAATGTATATAGTTATCTTCATGCGTTTACGGATAGTGGTTTGATGATGCTGTATGCAGCCACAACGGCTGATAAAGTTAAGAAAGTATTAAATGCCTTTGAGAGAGAGGTAAACAACTTGTTGGATAAAAGAATATCATCCAAAGAGCTGATGTTTTTTAAGAAGCAAATTATGGGACAACTGCTGCTAGGCGCTGATGATATTGAAAATCGTATGAACTCCATTGCTGTTAATGAAATGGTTTTTGGTCAATATCGACCTGTTGAAACCGTTATTGACGAAATTCAGCAAGTGACACCAGAATCCGTTGATAAATTCGTAAAGAGGTATTTTAATAAAACCCCTGGGCTAATATTATTGGGTAATTACAATGTTTAAGATATTTTTAGGAGAGATCATGGACAATTCAAAAATGAACGAGAAGATCCAAGGGTTTAAAACGCAGATTTCGTTTATGGGTCAAATGTTAGGAAGTTATATTGAGTCAAATCTTAAAGACAAAGAAAAACTGGATAAGCAGTTTAAAAATGGTCTACAGTTTTTTGATAAGGTTGTAAAAGAGAGCATTAAGCAATCTGTTATCGAGTATATGGATAAGTTGCGAGGGGATGACGACAAATTTGATGAAGACTATGAAGTTCTCAAATTAAAAGTAAAGACTTTAGATCACTTTAAAGGAGAATTGCCACGCTATCAAAGCCCCTTAGCCAGTGGTTTTGACGTTCGTGCACAGATCGATAAGGAAATGGTGTTAAAGCCTGGACAAAGAGAGTTGATTCCTACAGGATTGAGTTTTGAAATTCCATTTGGATTTGAAATTCAGGCAAGGCCTCGCAGCGGATGGGCTATTAAACAAGGTATTTCCTTGGTGAACTCTCCGGGAACCATTGATGCGGATTATAGGGGAGAGGTAAAAATAATTTTGATTAATCTAGGCCAAGAAGATGTGGTCATTCAAGATCAAGATAGAATCGCTCAATTGGTCATGTGTCCGGTAGAGCAGCCTCAATTTGAATTAGTTTCTGAACTCAGTGAGAGTGAAAGAGGAGAAGGTGGCTTTGGTAGTACTGGTATGTCTGGTGATTCTTCAATGAGTGATGAAGCTCAAGAAAACTAAGGCTATTGACCTTTTATTTCTTTTTCAAGAATATCTAAACTTTCTGGGGTAGTGAAATTTTCAATCTGCCTTTTATTGGTTTTTATAACTGATGAATTCGAGAACCAGACAATTAAATATATGGCAAAAAGGGCTGTTGTATAGAGACCAATGGGTTTCTTTGGCAAATTAAAATTTCTTTGTAGTCCGATCCATAAGAGATAAGAAGCAAGAAGAGCGCAGGCTATTTCAATGAGTGGAACAATGGTGTTCAACGTAAAGAGCAGTTGAGAAGGAAGACTGGCTAAATAGATCAAAGTGTAAAGAGATCGAATGGAAATCTCCTGTTTCAGTACAAAAAGAATAAAGTAATAAAAAAGTAGAGTGAACACAGAGACTAATAGGATTCCCCCGATAGGAGAAAAAATAAGGCCTGCGATAATGTTTAAAAAACTTTTAGCGAGTACAGCAGAAAGAACGCCGCCAATGGCTGAGGCAGTCATAGTAGAGATAATAAGAGTCTTCCAGTCCCAGTCAGGAATAGAAAGAATTCCTTCTACTGGGTTTAGAAAAAACTTTTTATAAAACCGGCAGTAATATAAAAAAGACTCATTCTTCAGAAATTCTATATTCGCTCCAAAGATAATATTTACTTATATCTTAGAGGAAATTTTATGTAAGTCTAGTCTCACTACAGCCTTTGGTCTGGAAATCTTTCTCTGCCAGCCCCTGAGCCATCTTCAGATAGTCGATATATTCTACCGTTTTTTTGCTATAAGGAAGGCCCAAGAGTGATGCTTCCGACCGTTGGTGGCCTCTACTAACAAAATTATGCAGTTTAAAGCAAAAATCATTGGCCTCTTCAAAAATTTTAAATTGAGAAGAGGAGCTCTCTTTATGAAAACCAATGGGAACATTTTGTATGGGATAAGGAATAAACGACGAGTCTAGGGAATGAGTGGCTACATTGAGTGACTGCAAGGATTTATTTGCCATAGGATCTTGGCTGAGTTCAATGAGAAGTTGAATGATCGAGAGATCACCTATCATATGAAAGGACTTGTTGGTAGAAGCTAAAAATTTTTTAATTTTTTTTAAGTACTTTTTATCCGTCATCCAAAAAGGTCGTCCTACTTCTATGACCTCGTAGCCATGTTCACTGAGGTATTTAGGGATCGCATTCCAGTATCGACTAAAATAAAATGGGGTTTGGTGTCCAGTTATAAAGAGTAAAGGATAGCGAGCTAATAGACAGTTTTTATTCAAATTTATTTTGTATTCGATATGTTTTCTATGTGTATTTAGAATAAAAGGAATTAAGAGAATTATCGATATTAAAAATAGGTATAACAAAATCATATATTAAAAATGGGTATCAATCTTTAAAGCAATATCTATAGAGTTTTTATCAGCAGATTCAGAGATTAACGAAGACCTATAGGAAAGATCGGCTCCAACGCTGAGAGCTTCAGTAAAATAAGCATGTAGCCCAAAACTAAGTACAGAAGCTGGAGTTTTGTACTCGTAAGTCGCAGTATTGTCTTGCTCTGCTGAAACCCCGACATTTTGATCAGCTTTTGGAGAATACAACACATCTATGTATCTTGCTCCTAATCCAAAGCTTGTGTTGAAAACAAGAGTTCTCGTTAAATGAGAGCGGTTAAGTATTTTTAAATCAAATTCCTTAAGGGAGACAGTACTTCCTTTTAAACTAGCGTCGCCATAAGAGCGAATAGATCCTTCAGCAACCCAATTTTTAGAAAATAGGTCTATGCCGAAACTGAACTCTACGCCGTTATGAAATCCAGAGAGAATAACATCTTGTGGAAGATGTAGATTTATATGCGAGGTCGCAAAATTAACTCCCGCATGAAAGAGTATATTTGCAAAAGGATCTCTAGGCCCCACACTGCTGACTCGAGTTCTACTAGTTTGTGAGAGTTCTTCGATGATACTATCGTAGCTTTGTTCAAAGTCGTCGGCCCGTACACTGTGGTGAAAAATAAAAACACAAGAAAGGATGAGGTAAAATATTTTATTCATATTTAATAGAATACAAAAAAATTTTTTGTATTCCAATAATCTTTGTATTACTCAGTACTTTCACCCATCATTTTAAGAAAATCCCGACCTAAGTTTTAAGAGAGATAGAAAGGTTTTGGGTAATCTAATTTGGCCTTGAAAGGGTGTTTTGTTCTCAGTCATAATAGAACTATGGGAATCCTTTCTGCGAAAAAACAAAACTGTTATTGTGCTTTCTGTAAAGGCGAAAGATTGGTCTACGATCGAAAACACATTAGCGTATTGGGTTTTTTTGTGGCCGTTGTCTCTTCTCTTTCGCTCACTTTGGTTTTATGGAGTCCTTTCAATGAAATGGCTGCTTTATTTTTTATTGTTTTTATGAGTCTAGGTGAGCTATTTGCACAAATGCGGTGGAGAGCTTACATTGTGTGTCCGTATTGTGGTTTTGATCCAATTGTGTATTCGAAAGATCCAGAGAAGGCGGCTCAAAAAGTCAAAATGAATCTTGTAGAGTATAAAAATAACCCTTTAAAATTACTGAGTAAAAATAATCCATTTATACAATTACCTATTCGTAAAGTTCGCCCAGAAGAAGCTCATCTGAAGGAACAAGTCGAGAAGAGACTTAAAGAGAGTTACCTTCAAAAAATTAAAGAGAGTCCTGTGAGCGAAAATCATGTCAAAGAAATTATTTAAAGGTTTAAATTTATTGAATTTTTTTATTTGGATGGTATTCTGCCGGTTTTGAGGTGCATCTGTGAAAACGCTAATCGTGGTTCCTACATATAATGAGTCAGAGAATATCCCTAATTTAATACCAGAAATCCTTAAGTATAATCCGGAGGTGGACGTTCTTGTGGCCGATGATAATAGTCCGGATGGAACAGGGGACATCGTAAAGGCCCTGCATAAAGAAAATCCAAAAATACATCTTTTGCATAGAGAAAAGAAGCAAGGTTTAGGTAAGGCCTACTTAGCGGCTTTTGAATGGGGTCTGAATAATGGATATGAGGTCATAGTAGAAATGGATGCAGATTTTTCTCATAATCCTCAAGATCTAGTGAATATTTTAAAGGCCGTTAAAGATAAGGATTTTGTTATTGGATCTCGTTACATTCCTGGAGGTGGGGTTGTAAACTGGGGCTTTCTACGCTTGCTGATTAGTCGAGGCGGGGGAGTTTATTCGAGAATGATTTTAAATTATCCTATCTCTGATTGGACAGGTGGTTTTAATGCATGGAAGCGAGAAACTCTTTTGGGTATGGACTTAAATAGTGTGACCTCTGATGGGTATTGCTTTCAAATTGAATTAAAATACAGAGCGTCAAAAAAAGGATTTACAGGAGCGGAAGTGCCTATTACATTTGAAGATAGAAAGGTTGGGCAGAGCAAAATGTCGTTGGCTATTGTATTAGAGGCATTTTACAAAGTTTGGCTTCTTAGATTTCGAGTGTAAATGGCCGTATGAGGAAGTTCTTAAAGTTTATTTCTCTTTTCTTAGTTTGTTTTGCGTTGGCTCTTCCAGGGTTTGGTAAGGGCAAAAAGAAGAAATCTTCAGGTCAAAAAGGGATTATTGCTGTTGAAGGGGCTGCTATTTATAAAAGTCCTAATTTTGATTCTCCCATATTGGACTATTTCGATAAAGGTGTAAAAGTATTAATTTCTGTGAAAGTTTATCCGGGTTCCGCAGGTTTTGGGTCGTTTTATAAAATTAAAATTGGCCAGCGTAAGTACGGATATATCGCAGATACAGAAGTCGCTCCTACCATTAAACGAGAAGGAAGTCGTGTTTACGAAAACCCTGAAGTAAAAGACGTAAATCGTATGCCTATTGATATGCAGAGATATATTGGATTGGGTATCGGCTATATAAATTATACTGAAGAATTTGAAGGAAGACGGCTGTCTCAGTTTTTACCGGCTTATGGTTTGAAGATAAGCGGTCCTGGAACAATGGGGTTTGGTCCTCCTTTGGACTTCGAAGTATTAATAGCCCCTGCTGCACCATCCTATTATTCTCAGTTTGCTGATCAGAATTCTAAAACCTCTGGCTTTTTACTTTTGGGGAATGTGGTCTTAAATTTAGATCTTTATGTCGGAGAGGATTCCCAGGTGTATTATGGTCTAGGGATAATGTCTGCTTTTTCTAAGTTTGATGTGCCTTATCAAAACGAGGTGCTGGATTCGCAAGAGCTGAGAATGGGTGCCTTATTTCATTTAGGAACTTTTTTTCGTTTTGGCTCTTGGGGCCTAAGATTTGAGGGCAAGTACTACTATGAACGGGAAAAATATCTTGCGGGCACTTTAGGGATTCAAACTGAATATTGAGGGAGCCCCTTAATCCACTTGATCAATAAAAAAATTAGTACTAGTGAAATTACAGGAGATTGAAATGATTCATATATTAGACTCTCATGTGATAGATCAAATATCTGCTGGTGAGGTTATTGAAAGACCAGCTCAAATGGTTAAAGAGCTCATTGAAAATGCCATTGATGCTCAAGCCACTGAGATTGAAATCGACTTTTCAGACGGCGGAAAATTTGTACAGGTAGTGGATAATGGAATAGGGATATCTTCCGAAGATCTTCCTTTAGCTTTTGCACGGCACGCCACGAGTAAGATTACTCAGGCTGATGATTTATGGGATTTGAACTCTTATGGTTTTAGAGGAGAGGCATTAGCGAGTTTGGGAGCGGTAGCGAGAACCACACTGATCTCTAAAACAAAAAACGACAAAAGTGCATTTGAGCAGCAGAGTGACTATGGAAAAATAAAGCCTTTAAGAGAGGCCTCTCGTGAGTTGGGCACTACTATTCGAGTAGAAGGATTGTTTTCGAATACTCCAGCAAGATTGAAATTTTTGAAATCTGATTCTGCAGAACATCTTCAAATCAAGAAGGTCGTAAAAGCTATGGCCTTGGTTAATGAAAAAATTAGTTTCAGAGTCAGGCAGCAAGGTAAAATATTGTTTTACTGGCCGGCAGAAGAAAATTGGCTCAATAGGGTGAAGCAGGTGTTAGATCAGCAAGATCTCTATGAAATTAAATATAATTTTCATGATCTTCAATTGGAGGCAGTTTTATCCAGTCCGAAAGTGACCACTCGAACGGCGCAAAATATTTGGTTGTTCGTTCAGGAGAGGTGGGTGCAAGATAGAAGTCTACAGGCTGCGCTAATGGATGGATATCGTAGTTTCTTGATGCACGGAGAATATCCTTATGCCGTTCTGCGAATAAATGCTCCTAAAGATAGTGTGGATGTAAATATACATCCTACCAAATCGCAGATTAAATTTATTAATCCGAGTGACGCTTATCGATTGGTCTTAAAATCTAGTCGCGACTTTATGGAGAAGGCTCCTTGGATTACTGAATTGCAAGAGAGGTCTTCAAAGAACTTGGTGGGATTGCCGGACGAGCCGAAGAGGGCAAAAGACTCTTCTGCTTTGAAAGAGCTTCCTAATTATGCTCCGCGCTTTCAGGGGTCTGAATTTTTTAAAAATCAATATCAAACCAAACAGTTTTCTCTCCATGATTTAAAAACAGCTTATAACACAGCTCCTCTTTCTATTCAGGACGCTGAAAAGATTGAGGTCGACAATGTTGGATTTTCGAATTCAGAGAAATCCTTACCGGTGGCTAGTAGCAATGAAGGTTTTTGGCAAAGCCTTCATATCATTGGGCAAGCACAGCTTACGTATATAGTAGCGCAAAATAATTCTGGTCTTATTTTAATTGATCAACATGCCGCCCATGAAAGAGTGGCTTATGAGCGTTTAATGAGTCAATGGAAGAATAAAACTATAGAAGTTCAAAACTATTTGTTACCGGAGTCTATAGAGATGGACGAGGCCGAAGTGGAGGCTGTCGTCAGTGTGGCCAGCAATTTGGAGCAGCTGGGATTGTTTGTGGATAGAGCGGGGCCTTCGACACTAGCTGTGCGAGCAGCCCCTGTACAGATTCGCGGTGAAGCTATCCATAAAGTCCTTCATAAAACAGCTGAAGATGTGATGGTCAAAACGAATAGTTTTGCACTTGAGTCGGTGGTGAGGGATCTTTGCGCTACAATGGCCTGTCATTCGGTGGTCAGAGCAGGCCAGTCCTTGTCTACAGAGCAAATGAAAAGTTTAATGATCCAAATGGATGAGTTTAGCTCTTCTAGCTTTTGTCCCCATGGGCGGCCTGTTTATGTTGAGTACCCATTTTCAAAGATAGAACGAGACTTTGGTAGAATCGTTTGATAGGAGTTCTATGCCCTCTGGAGAGTTAAAACCCTTAGTTTTCTTTGTAGGCCCTACGGCCACAGGTAAATCAAGTTTAGGGCTTCAGTGGGCTATGGAGCATCAGTCTATCATTTTAAACGGTGACAGCCTGCAAGTTTATCGAGAAGTGAATATTGGAACAGCCAAGCCCACTCAGCAAGAGAGGGACAGAGTTCCTCATCGATTGTTTGATTTTGTTCTGCCTCCTGAGGAATTTACCGCAGGGAAATACTCTCAAATGGCTAGGGCAGAGATAAAAAAAGAGGAAGATGTTTCCTCCTATGTGCTGGTAGGAGGAAGTGGATTTTATATTCAAGCCTTTGAAAAAGGCATGTACTCCTCTCCCGAAGTTGCCGAAAATATAAAAGTTCAAATCTCTAATTATATTTCAGCCTATGGAGAAAATGAACTTTTTGTTTGGTTGCGACAGCTGGATAGTGAATACAGTCAGAAAATAAGTTCAAATGATGTTTATAGAGTAAAAAGAGCCATTGAAATGATTTTGTCTACGGGTTTGTCGATGAGTCAGATTCAACAAAAGTTTGAGCAACAAAAAGAGAGCCTATGCTTGAAAAACCCTATTTGCAAAGTGGGACTTTTTGGAGAAAAACCATGGTTGAAGGAGCGGGTGTCGTTTCGAGTGGATCAAATGTTGGAGCGCGGGTTGGTAGAAGAAGCTGAGACTCTGTTGAAGAGAGGTCTAAAAGATTGGTGGCCAATGAAAAGTGTGGGATATTTAGAGGTAGTCAGTTTTTTAGAAGGTCATATAAAAAGTACAGAAGAGTTGAAGGAATTAATTGTTCGAAACACCATGTATTTAGCAAAAAGACAGAGGACTTGGTTTAAAAGAGATAGTCAGATTCAATGGTTTGATGCGTCCCAACCACAAAATCATTTGTATGATCGGGTTAAAGAGTATATTCAAAAGAGCATTAACGTTTCGGTGTAGAACATTATCTAATGTAGTGAACAATGAAGTGATCAATGAAAAGTATGACTGGATTTGGCACAAGCCACGGGAAAAAAAATAACGTCGAAATTGAAGTGAACATTAAGGCAGTGAATGGTCGCTTTCTGGAAACGCGCTTTCATATGCCCAAGTCCTATGCACCATTAGAGATTCCCTTAAAAAAGAAAATTTCGGAGATGATTAATAGAGGGACTGTTGACGTTTATATAAATAGAAATATTCATAAGAACGAAAAGAGTATTCATATTAGTCATCAAGAAGTCGTCGCGCAAAAATGGTTAAAGGCTTATCGAAAAATGGCCAAGGCTTTGCAACTTGAAGATGATTTGAGTTTAGTGGATGTGATCCGTCTCAGCCCTGATTTGTTAAAGATTGAGGCGTCTGAAAATATTGAGGTTTTTGAGCAGACTTTGGTGGAGCAGACCTTAGTAAAGGCAGTTAAGGCCTGTGTGAAAGAAAGAGCGAGAGAGGGAAAG
>JAGRAA010000097.1 GCA_020435185.1 Bdellovibrionales bacterium
TCCCATCATCACAATGATTGTCCAGAAAGTTGCCCCGAACACACATGCCATCTTGGACATTGTGGAATCTTAGTAGGCTACAGAACAACTGTAATGTCCTCTACTTCCTGTGAGCAATTTAGTGAATACAGTCTGTTTATTCCCAGTGGACCAGTCTTCCGAATCAAAAGACCTCCTAAATTTCAAGCGTAAATCCGCATAAAAGTAATTTACACAATTTAGTATTTAATATTTTAAATTTAGGGAGGACTTTATGAAGTCTATATTATCAATTTGCGTTTTAGCATTAATTTTGAGTGCATGTTCAACCTCGCAAACGAAACGTGACCCAGACTGTATTAAAAGCAGTGAAAATCAGTGTGAAAACTCAACAACCAAATCTTCTCACGATCACTCGAATCATGTGAGAGAGCGTCCATAAGGAGAGAAATATGAGACATAAGCTATTCATAGGGATAATTACCCTGCTTTTGTCACACCTTTCTTTTGCACAGGAGGAAGCTATTAGCTCCTCCTGTCAGAAGCCAGGAGATAAAAACAAACTATTTTGGTGCTTAGTAAAAAATAAACCTGAAGTAAAGCTACAAGAGATTGATATTAAAGTTCACGACAATGCCATATCTGAAGCTCTTCAGATGCCTAACCCTGAACTAGAAGTTGAATCTATTGACAATAAAGCTGGTGGACTAACAAGTGAGGCGACACTAAAACACACTTTTGAATTGGGAGGAAAACGTAGTTCAAGAGAACAGGTTGCAATTGCCGAAAAAGGAATTTCTGAAACAAGGCATTTAGCGGAATTAGAAGAGGCTTCTAGAGAGTTTGCCGTTAAAATTTACAGACTTAGGCAAATTAACACCGAACTTGAACTTGCCAATGAAAATCTTGAAACCTTTAAGGGAATACAACGGCAGTATAAGAAGTTAGGTAGGCTTAACCCAGAACAATCCGTTTCGGTCTCTGTGTTTGAAATTGCTGAGCAGGAAACAGAATTAAAGAAAGAGGCATTGTCTCAGGAAAAAAACCGAATATTGAGTGAGTTTCAATCGATTCTTGGAAGAGGATTTGCATTAAATGAAAAACTGCTGCCTGACTTACGGTCCGATTGGCCCAATATAAATGTTGATGAAATTAAAAATTCAATCCATTTGAACCTTAAAAGAGAAGTTGATTTAGCGTCAGCAAAATATGGATTAGCAAAATCTGAATCGTGGCCTGACCTTTCAATTGGACCAAAGATTGAGCAAACCACAGGAAACGTAAATGAGACTACATTTGGTTTGGCACTAAGTATGCCTCTTCCCATTCTTAGTCTCAATGGTGGAGGTCGAGCTAAGGCCTCCAGTGAACTCCAAAAGGCTGAATTGCAGAAAAGATTGATTTCAAATCGACTGGAACAATACAAAAACTTTCTTTTAAGTTCATATCTTTCGTCTTCAAAGATAGTTCAAAAGTCAGTTAAACGAGCAAATATTCAAAAACGTCATAAAAATCTTCATTCTCTTTTAAATAGAGGAGTTGTGAACTCTGCTCTTGTTATTGAGATGCATCGAGAGGTGTTTGAATTTTATGAAGGCTTGCACGAGCACGAACTCAAGGCCATTGATACGCTTTGGAGATTGTACGCTCTCAAAGGCACATTACTAAAAGAGGAGATTTAAGCTGTGAAAAATTTTATTACAATAGTTGCAATTCTAACAATAGGTACATTTTCTT
>JAGRAA010000098.1 GCA_020435185.1 Bdellovibrionales bacterium
AAAAAAAAAAAATTAAATAAAGATTTAAAGAATAGTTCCCCAAGGAGTGCCGATAAAAAAGTGGCTTTAAAAAATATTAAAAACACCAAATTAAAAATTAAATTTTTAGCTCAAAAAGAAAAATATCTCAAAATCAGAACCGAACGTCGTAGGATTGAGGGGAGACGTCAATATAAAATAAATTTTAGTCAAAATAAACCCTGGCCAGATCCACAAGAATATACCGCCTATCTAAAAAACAAATCTTTAAATGATATAGATCTCAATTGGCAAAGCAGAGTTCCCAAATTGTTTAAAGAGAACCCTAATTATCGACCACCACAACTTGAGACCTCAAAAGAGTCAAAAAAGAAAGAAGAAGGGGAGAAGGAAGAATAGTCAGCTGTTCCACGTGGAACAACCTTGTTTTTTGATTATCCTGATTAATCAGTCAGCTTCTTGCATTTAAGCAAAACTCTTTCAATATTTGTCCCCGGTAAAGTATATGTCCCTACAAATTCAGAGGACCAATGAGAGTATATTTGAGGAGGAATGTCACTAACCTCAGTGACCCAACCAGAAGATTTCATTTGAAAATAAAGGCCGTCTTTTTTAAAAATTTTTCGAGTCATCAAAAGACTTTTTGTTACACTCGCCAAAGCCCTGCTAATTGCAAACTCAATATTCTGGCCACCGAGATTTTCAATTTGTCCTTGAATGACATTTAGATTATCCAGATTCAAAGACTTACCGATATACCTGAGAAACTCCACCTTACGAGTATCCTTCTCCACTAGAACAATAGTGCGTCGACTATCTAAAATAGCCAAAACTATACCCGGAAGTCCGTTACCACTTCCTAGATCAAAGACCCTTTGTCCGACATTTTCTTTTAACATCAAATTAATAGACATAATGCAATCTGCAAAATGAATAGAGTCAGAGTTAATTTCAGTTGTACCAGAAATCAAATTGATCTGCTTGTTAAACCTAATTAATTCAGTATTATAAGACTTTAAGTGTTTTTGCTGCTCTGCATTAAGCCCCTTAAACCACTGGGGAATCCTCCAATTTATACTTTCTTTTTCGTTTGTCATAACTTCTACTTTTTCCTGCTTTTAAAAACACCATAATTGCTTGAACCGCAGAGGGGTTAACCCCACTAATTCTTTTCGCTTGGCCCAAACTTAAGGGCTTGATTTTGTTTAGCTTTTCCATTTCCTCTAAAGACAAACCTTTTATCAAACTGTAGTCTAAAGATTCAGGCAAAGAAAGATTTTCAAGTTTATTGGCTCTCTCAATGACTTCTAACTGTCGTAAAATATACCCTTCGTATTTTATCTCAGTTTCAACGGAGTCGTATTCTAAAAAATTATATTCTTCACTAAAACCCAGTGTTTTCAATCTATGAAAATTGATTTCGTTTCGTTTTAATAAATCCGCTAGGGTAGAAGGCTTTTTCAACTCGGGAGAATTCAACAATTTTAGTTTTTCTTGGATCATCTTATTTGGATACACTTTAGTATTCTTAAGTTCACTTTTTAAACGGGCCCGTCCCTCTAAGATGGATTCCATTTTAATTCTATCTAAATCAGTGATACATCCGAGTTTGACAGCGACCTGAAATAACCTATCAATACAATTATCTTCTCTTAAATGTAACCTATACTCCGCTCTACTGGTCATCATTCGATAAGGCTCTTTTGT